>NZ_JBLZRT010000146.1:0-15225 GCF_048564745.1 Microcystis sp. | reverse complement strand
ATTCTTGGGCTGCCCATTTCTCCATTTTTTTGCTTACCTCCACCTTGATTCCTTCTTTCAAAACTATACCTATCAATCGTTTCCCCTTTTTTTAAGTTTCTTCTCTTTTTGTTAAGAAAGATCCGACTAATGGATAGCCTTGATAAGGGGGGTGCCGATAGGCGGGGGGATCCCCCTTGATAAGGGGGGTGCCGATAGGCGGGGGGATCCCCCTTAATAAGGGGGGCATCTGATAATTTTTAACGCCTACCTACTTAATTCAGGAGTTATTATGCTAGAACAAATGATGAAGATGTTAGAAGGGCAACAAATAGGCCCCTATCGTCTTAATAAGTTTCTTGGTGCGGGTGGTTTTGGTGGTGTATTTCATGCTAGTGAAATGGTCAGAAATACATCGGTTCAAGAAGTTGCTATTAAAGTTATCCCCGAAAGTAGCGATGATAAATTAATTGAGTTAACAAATGCCAGAAAGTTAGAACATTCTAATTTAATTAAGGCTTATTCAGTGGGGGAATTTACTTTTCTCAATACGGAGATGCTTTATTTAGTGATGGAATTGGCACAGGGTAGCCTAGAAAATCACATTGCCAAAGGCGGTTTGTCATCGGGTGAAATTAAAAATATTACTGCTCAAGTCGCCCAAGGTTTAAATTATCTTCATGGACAAAATAAAGTGCATCGAGATTTAAAACCGGGTAATATCCTCAAGGTTAATCAACAATACAAGTTAGCAGATTTTGGCTTAATTAGAACTTTAAATAACAAAAGCCACACTCAAACCGTCCACAATAGCGGTACAATTATTTATATGCCTCCCGAAGCCTTTAGGGGGGATATTTCCTCAGCTTGGGATCTGTGGTCATTAGGTATTATGTTAATCCAAATGACGACTAATCAACTTCCCTATAAGTTTAATAATGATATTAACCAGTTAATGGCGAAGGTGATGAATTGTGAGCTACAAATCCCCAGTTTACCGAAAGAGTTTAAACCGATTATTGAAGGGTGTTTGCAAAAAGATAGAAAACAAAGATGGACAGCACAACAGGTTTTAAATGCCTTACAACCTGTGGGATGGAATTCTCCCCCTTCACCTCCACCAGCACCGGCAGCAGTCAAAAAGCCTGTTTCACCTACTCCATTTACCGAAAAACTACCCAATCGAGTCACACTGGAGATGGTGAGCTTACCAGCAGGTGAGTTTCTCATGGGTTCTCCTGACAGTGATCCCGATGCTTGGGATGCTGAAAAGCCTCCACACCAAGTTAAAGTCAACAGTTTTGCGATTGGGAAATATCCAGTGACTCAGGCACAATATGAAGCGGTAATGGGAAAAAATCCCTCTCGGTTTAAAAACAATCTGCAAAATCCGGTAGAAAGGGTTAGTTGCAACGACGCTAAAGCCTTTTGTCAAAAATTGAGTCAAATAACAGGGAAAACCTATCGCCTACCGACGGAAGCGGAATGGGAATATGCTTGTCGTGCGGGGACCACTACTCGCTATTATTTCGGTGATGATGCTAATCAGTTAGGAGATTACGCTTGGTATAAAGGAAATTCTCGGTATAAGACTCATCCTGTTGGTGAGAAAAAGCCCAATGCTTGGGGACTCTATGACATGAGCGGCAATGTTTTCGAGTGGTGCGAGGACGATTGGCATAATAGCTATGAGAATGCGCCAAAGGATGGCAGTGCTTGGCTGACAAATGATACTGATTATCAAATAGTGCGGGGCGGTTCTTGGTCTTTTAATCCCAATGACTGCCGTTCCGCTTACCGCAGCAGCAACGACCGCCGCGACTACATCGACCTCACCATCGGTTTTCGGGTGGTGTGTGGTGTGGGGGGGGAAAGTATCGCTACTGTAACATCTACACCCCTACCTAAAGAATCGCCAACTCCACTGACAAACTTTATCGAAAAACTGCCCAAGGCAGTAACACTAAAGATGGTGAGCTTACCAGCAGGTCAATTTCTCATGGGATCTGCTGACAGTGATAATGAAAAGCCTCAACACCAAGTTAAAGTCAACAGTTTTGCGATTGGGAAATATCCAGTGACTCAGGCACAATATGAAGCGGTAATGGGAAAAAATCCCTCTCACTTTAAAAACAATCCCCAAAATCCGGTAGAAAATGTTAGTTGGAACGATGCTCAAGCTTTTTGTCAGAAATTGAGTCAAATAACAGGGAAAACCTATCGCCTACCGACGGAAGCGGAATGGGAATATGCTTGTCGTGCGGGGACTACTACTCGCTATTATTTCGGTGATGATGCTAATCAGTTAGGAAATGACGCTTGGTATAACCGAAATTCTCAGAAGACAACTCATCCTGTGGGCCAGAAACAGCCCAATGCTTGGGGACTGTATGATATGAGTGGCAATGTTTGGGAGTGGTGCGAAGACGATTGGCACGATAACTATATCGGAGCGCCAAAGGATGGATCTGCGTGGCTTATCAAGAACGATAATCGTTCTCAGTCTCTTAAGTGTCTGCGCGGCGGTTCTTGGTACGACTACCCTAATCTCTGTCGTTCTGCCAACCGCAGCGGGGGCAACCCCCTCGGCGACTACATCAACTACGGTTTTCGGGTGGTGTGCGGTGCTGGGAGGACTCTATAACCCTTATTTTCTTTTTACCCTTTTTTCAATTTTTCTCTTTTTCCCGCCTAGCGGCGGGTCGATTTTTTTTTGAGAAAATTGAGGTGGCATGAGTAGAAAACGGGTTTCTCCGAGAAACCCGTTTTCTGTGGGTTACTCAAGGGATTTAGGATAATATTGGTGGAAGTCCTCGATTTACCTGATCAAATCATTCAACAGTCCCAAGGAGCTATGGATATTCGTCACCTAGGTTCTTTGGAGTCCTCCCGTCTCCCGTCTCCTATTGTAAAGTTTTGTGAATTTTTCTGGGAATAGGGCGTTTTGTAAAAATAGATACAGAATTGTATGTTATATATATTAGTGGGTGATTAAAAAAGTTCTAAACACTATTTGCAGCTCGGAGAAAATGATTATGTCCACAGAACAACAAGCTCGTGCGTTAATGATGCGTCACCACCACGCCGTCAAAAATCGTCAACAATCGATGTTAGGCAGAAGTGCTTCTGAAATCGGTATTGACAATGACAATGGCCACGGGGAAACCGTTCAACGTCGCTTCTCGGCCGACTTCTCTTCCTAAACTTATGATCGCTCTGGTGCTACTCTGAGTTAGGCTCTGAGATTTCGCCAAAGTGTCAGCTTTCAATCTTAGAATTAAGTGAACAATCAGCCCACACAAACCGAAATCGGAAGGTGTGGGCTTTCGATTTTTAGAGATAGGGGTCAGTCTTGGGCCGATTACGGGATTTCATCGGGATTTATGCCTAATTGCCGTAATTGTGCCGCTAAACGTTCCGCGCGTTGACGTTCGCTTTCGGCCTGTTGAGAGGCAGCCCTGGCCCGTTGACGTTCGATTTCGGCCTGTTGAGAGGCAGCCCTGGCCCGTTGACGTTCGATTTCAGCATTCTGACGTTCGATTTCGGCTAATTCCGCAGGTAGGAGGATTAAATTGCCATCTAGGTCATAAAAACGCAGCCAAGGAGCTTCTTCTCGTTGGATGCTGCCCATCCAGACTCCTAACCATAATCCCAAACGTTGACACCATAACCAACCGCGATGGTCGGGAATAATTTCTTGATAGCATTGATTTTGGTCTAAAGCCCAACCTTGCAGGGAAGTGGCATCAAAGGGATTATAAACAAAGTATTGGGAACAGCGAAAAGTCCGCTCATAGAGGTCTTTTTTGGTAGTTAAATCGATTTTTGCGGTGCTTTCTGACATTAATTCCACGATCACATCGGGATAACGTCCGTTTTCGTTCCAAACCACCCATCCTTGTCGTTTATAACTACCATCGATATCGAGGACAACGAAAAAATCGGGGCCGCGAAAATCTTTATTAAAAACCCGCTCACGGCTAAAGTAAATAAACATATTACCGCCAACAAAAAAGTCTTCTCGATCCTGATAGGCTTGTTCGATAGAATCGATTAAGACATTCATGGCCTTGCGGTGACGGTAGGTTTCCAAAGGTTCTCCATCATCAAAAATCAAGTCTTCCGGGGGAATGGGAGGTTCTTCCCAATCGATAACTGGAGGAGTGAGAGGTTGAGTCATCGGGGTTACGTCCGGGATAGAGATGGTTTTATTTTATTTGCAAGACGAGGCGATATTTAGGTTGTCCGGTTCGCAATTTTTCCATGGCTTCATTCACCCGGGAGATAGGATAGGTTTCTGTGACTGGTTCAATGCCATGGCGAGAGGCAAATTCAATCATTTTACTGACGGTACTGGGACTACCCAAAGGACTGCCGGAAATCGATTTTTGACCCATAATCAAGGGAAAAGCGTAGGTAGCCATGGGTTCAAGAACAGCGCCAACAATATGCAGACGACCTTTGGGACGTAAACAGGCGATATAAAGACCCCAATCGAGATTAACGTTAACGGTAGAGATGATGAAATCAAAGTAATTTTGTACCGATTGCAAAGCTTCGGGGTCTCTGGAATTGATAAAATGAGTCGCTCCTAGTTCTTTTGCTTCCGTTTCTTTGTCGGGACTACTGGAAAAAGCGGTTACTTCGCAGCCCCAAGCTTTGAGGAATTTTAAGGCTATATGGCCCAATCCACCAATACCAATGACACCAACTCGGGCCGTGGGTTTAATATTAAATTGGACAATGGGATTAAAAACGGTAATACCACCACAAAAAAGCGGGCCAGCTTTAGCAGCATCTAACTGGTTCCCCAGGGGAACTAACCAACTATGATGAGCGCGGACTCTTTCGGCAAAACCGCCATGGCGACCGACGATAGTTCCTTCGGCAGTGGCACAAAGGTTTTGATCCCCCGACATACAAGTTTCACAGGTGGAACAGGAACGGGAAAACCAACCCAGACCGACTCTTTGCCCTAATTTTAACTCTTTGACTTTAGCACCAAGAGCGGCGATCGTGCCGACCACTTCATGGCCAGGGACAAAGGGATAGGTGGTCAGTCCCCAATCGTTATCGAGCATACTTAGGTCACTGTGGCAGATGCCGCAATATTCCACCGCGATTTCTACATCTTCATCCCCTAATATACCCGGATCGTAGTCAAAAGGCTCTAGTTTTCCGCCTTTTTCTCGGGCAGCATAGGCTCTAATCATGATTAAGTCCTCTAGGATCGGTTTATTGGTTATCTTATCCTAAATTGCTCTGAGTATGGCTTGTCCTCAATCCTGTTTACAAGGTATGGAAAAGTGGGAAGTGGGGAGAAGGGAACGGATTTGATCTGGTCAGCGATCGCCAAATAGTCACAAGCGTGATTTTTTGGTGCTACAAAGAATAGGCAGCGGAGGCATCAGCAAAATTACTGGTTTTGGGTTACTCTTGATATATGGTCCAACAAACCGATCTGGGCAGGCTTGCGGACTTTACCAATAAGTTTTGTTAGCCTCGGAGGAAAACTACCAGCTTTCATCTGGGGCAAGATTAGGCGAGGTAAAAAGCCCTTTTCTAATTTGGGGATAATTTTTGTCAGCGATTGTATCCTATTAACTATCGTTATTATTAGAGCGTCATGGGAAAAGTTATCGGCATCGACTTAGGGACAACCAACAGTTGCATTGCCGTACTCGAGGGGGGTCAGCCGATTATAGTTCCCAACTCGGAAGGGGGAAGGACTACTCCTAGTATCGTGGGATTCGGCAAGGCCCAGCGCCTAGTGGGACAACTGGCCAAACGTCAGGCGGTCACTAATGCCGAAAATACCGTCTATAGCATCAAACGCTTTATCGGTAGGCGTTGGCAAGACACAGAGGCAGAAAGGGGACGAGTTGCCTATCATTGCCAACGCGGTCGCGATGATACCGTCAATATCAAAATTCGTGATCGGGAATTTACTCCCCAAGAAATCTCGGCCATGATCCTGCAAAAATTAAAGACCGATGCCGAGGCCTATCTGGGAGAACAGATTAACGAGGCCGTGATTACAGTTCCTGCCTATTTTACCGATGCCCAACGTCAAGCTACTAAAGACGCGGGCATGATCGCAGGACTAGAAGTATTAAGAATTATTAACGAACCCACCGCCGCCGCCCTAGCTTACGGTTTAGATAAACAAAACGAAGATCAACATATCCTCGTTTTTGACCTAGGGGGAGGAACCTTCGACGTTTCCATCCTGCGACTGGGGAAGGGAGTCTTTGAAGTGAAAGCCACGGCCGGCAATAACCATCTTGGGGGGGACGATTTTGATAACCTCTTAGTGCGGTGGCTGGTGGAGAACTTTCAAAGCCAAGAAAACATCGATCTGTCCAGCGATCGCATGGCGATCCAAAGACTGCGAGAAGCCGCCGAAAAAGCCAAAATCGAGCTTTCTAGCATGATTACCACCTCGATCAATCTCCCCTTCATCGCCGCCGACGAAACCGGCCCTAAACACCTAGAATTAGAACTAACTCGCGCTAAATTTGAGGAATTAACCAGAGAATTAGTGGAAAAAACCCTCGGACCCGTACAACAATCCCTCAAAGATAGCGGACTGCAGCCTAGCGATATCAATCGTGTTATTCTCGTTGGTGGTTCCACCAGAATTCCCTCCGTCCAGGAATTAATCTCCCGGTTCTTTTCTACTGGCCAGATCGATCGCTCTGTTAACCCCGATGAGGCCGTTGCTTTGGGGGCAGCGATTCAAGCTGGAGTTTTAGGTGGAGAAGTGGAAGATATCCTCCTACTCGATGTCACCCCCCTTTCCCTCGGCATTGAAACCCTCGGCGAAGTCTTTACCAAAATTATCGATCGCAATACCACTATCCCCACCAGTAGATCTCAGGTTTTCTCCACCGCTGCCGATGGTCAAACTTCGGTGGAAATTCATGTTCTGCAAGGGGAAAGAGCTATGGCCCAGGATAATAAAACCCTCGGTAAATTTCTCCTGACAGGAATTCCTCCCGCTCCTAGGGGGGTGCCACAAATTGAAGTGGCCTTTGAGATCGATGTCAACGGCATCTTGAAAGTGGCCGCCAGCGACCAAGGCACCGGCAAAGAACAAAGCATTTTAATTAGCCATACTGGAGGGCTGAAACCGAACGAAATTGAAAAAATGCGCCTAGAAGCCGAAAAATACGCCGAATCCGATCGCCTTCGTCTGCAAATGATCGATATTCGCCACCAATCCGATAGTCTTTTCTATAGCTACGAAGTCACCCTCAGGGAAAACAGTCAGTTAGTCGCCCCCGATATCCGGCAACTGGCCGACCAGAAGCGGCAACAGTTGGAAATCGCTCTGCGCGACCCCTCCCTATCTCCAGAAAAGCTAAAAACCACCTTGGCAGAATTTCGTCAGATTGTCCTCGAAATCGGTACCCGCATCTACACTGGTGGACAAGAGCAAAACCAAACCCTTAACGGTACTGGTTTTGAACCGATCGATATCACCGAAAAACTGACTCGAACCACCCGCACCCAAGCCACTTCCTCGAATACCTTCACCAATGGGCCAACCCTCTCCCGCACTAGAACCAGAACCTATAGTAATCTGGAAACTCAATCCACCCAATCGGGCAGTGATGATGATCCCTACGATGGGGAAGAAATGAGCGCCAGTGACTATGAGGCCGTAGATTAAAAAGTGATCAGTAATCAGTTATCAGTTATCAGCTTTTTTCTCCCCACTTCCCTATCTCCCCACTTCCCCACTTCCCCACTTCCCACTTCCCACTTCCTAACCCCTAACCCCTAACCCCCAACAAAAAGAAATAGTAGGGATAACCCAACTAAACTATTATGTATAGTTTGTTAAAGTAACAACTAGACTTAAACTCTATTTATAAATTGCCAGCAGAACCATAGCCCCCTATGCCCACTGATTACTACGAAATTCTAGGTGTCTCGCGAGATGCCGGTAAAGAAGACATCAAACGCGCCTATCGTCGTCTCGCCCGAAAATACCACCCCGATGTTAACAAAGAACCGGGAGCCGAAGAACACTTCAAAGAAATTAACCGCGCCTACGAAATTCTCTCGGAACCAGAAACCCGCAATCGTTATGACCGCTTTGGTGAAGCTGGGGTTTCTGGAGGCGCTGCCGGTTTTGATGCCGACAATATGGGCGGTTTCGCCGATATATTTGAGACAATCTTTAGTGGTTTCGGGGGCATGGGTGGCCAAACAACTACCCGCCGACGCACAGGCCCTACCCGGGGCGAGGATCTACGTCTCGATTTTAGACTAAAATTCCGCGAGGCAGTGTTTGGCGGCGAAAAGGAAATCCGCATCCGTCATCTGGAAACCTGTCAAACCTGTAAAGGCAGTGGGGCCAGACCGGGGACCAGTTCCCGCACTTGTACTACTTGCAATGGTGCTGGCCAGGTGCGTCGCGCCACCCGTACTCCCTTCGGTACTTTTGCTCAGGTTTCGGTCTGTCCCACCTGTGACGGTACTGGAGAGGTGATCGAGGAAAAATGCGATGTTTGCGGCGGTTCCGGACGCAGACAGGAAACCAAAAAACTGAAAATTACTATTCCTGCGGGGGTTGACAACGGCATGAAATTGCGCGTTGCCCGGGAAGGTGACGCAGGACTTAAAGGCGGGCCGCCAGGGGATTTATTCGTTTATCTAACCGTGGAAACAGATACAGAATTTCAACGGGAAGGCAATGATATTAAATCGAATATCTCGATTAGTTATATCCAAGCAATTTTAGGATGTACCATCAAAGTTAATACTGTAGATGGCCAAGAGGACCTGACTATCCCTGCCGGTACTCAACCGAACACCGTACTAATTTTAGAAAACAAGGGGGTTCCCAAATTAGGTAATCCCGTCAGTCGCGGTGATCATCGCATTACCGTTAAAATCTCGATTCCCGCCCGTGTCACGGGAGAAGAACGGGATTTACTGGAAAAAATAGCGAAAGTTCGCGGGGAAACCGTGGGGAAAGGCGGAATCGAGGGATTTTTAGGTAATATCTTCCATAAATAACTATGACTTTAGACCTGCGCGGCACTCCCTGCCCAATTAATTTTGTCCGAACAAAATTGCAATTAGAGAAAATGACCGCCGGGGAACGGTTGGAAGTCTGGTTAGATGCCGGGGAACCGATCGAACAGGTTCCCACTAGCCTGACAGTGGAGGGTTATCAGATAGAATCGATCGAGGACCGAGATAGCTTTTTTGTTCTCAAAGTCTATCGCCCCGATTCCTAAATGGTAGATGCACAATTAACCGATTTATACGGCACAGTGGTGGCCGTACAGGCGAATTTCTATCAGGTACGCTTGGATTCTCCCGTTATGGGCGATAATCTTCTCTGTACCCGTCGCGCTCGCTTGCAAAAAATCGGTCAATCGGTGATGGTTGGTGATCGGGTGCGCGTGGAGGAGGTCAATTTTGATGATCGGCAGGGTGTGATCGCAGAAGTCCTCCCCCGCAGTACCGAGATCGATCGGCCGGCCGTTGCTAATATCGAGCAGATTTTGCTAGTTTTTGCCCTTGCTGAACCCGTCCTCGATCCTTGGCTGATCAGTCGTTTTTTGGTGAAAGCTGAGTCCACAGGCTTAGAAATTGCCGTCTGTGTCAATAAAATTGATCTGGGGGAACCGGAACAAATAGAGGTCTGGGGCGATCGCCTAGCTGGTTGGGGATACCGGCCCTTTTTTGTCAGTGTGGAGAAAAATCGGGGATTTGAGGCTTTATTGGCACAATTAAACCATAAAATCACTCTCTTGGCCGGTCCATCGGGGGTGGGAAAATCGAGTTTAATTAATTGCCTAATTCCTGAGATTAATCAACGGGTGGGGGATGTGTCGGGAAAACTGCAAAAAGGTCGTCACACCACCCGTCATGTGGAGTTATTTGCTTTACCAAATCGGGGTTTATTGGCCGATAGTCCGGGTTTTAACCAACCGGATATTAACTGTTCACCGGAACAATTAACTTTTTATTTTCCGGAAGTGAGACAGCGTTTAGCTTTGGGAAATTGTCAATTTAATGATTGTACTCACCGTCGGGAACCTAACTGTGTGGTTAGGGGGGATTGGGAACGTTACCAACATTATTTAGAGTTTTTAGAAGAAGCGATCACACGAGAACAGACATTACAGAAAACCAGCACAAAAGAGTCAAGTTTAAAGTTAAAAATTAAAGAAGCAGGTCAAGAAACCTACGAACCCAAATTAGCTAATAAAAAATATCGTCGTCCCTCCCGTCGCGGCAAAAATCAAGATCAGGAACGCTACGAAAATAAAACTCTCCAAGATATTTATAATGATGATTCTGAATAGAATGGGTTAGGATGCTTGTAAATATTCAGGGTCACTAAAGTAAGAATTGGGAAAAGATGTTAAGGGGTGTTATACTTTGAGTCCATTTGCTGCATTTTTTGATAGACTAATTCAGAAATTTTTGGGAAAATTTGCCAATTTTGAGCGTAGGCAGCATCTTGGGTAAATACAGCTAAAATATAAGCAACTTGACCATCATTAATATAAGCTACCTCACTACGACTGTCACTTGTCCAACCAGCTTTAGAAGCAAATTCTTGGATATTTTTAGGGTCACTGTTGGCAAAATATTCACCAAAAAATCCTTTAATGGGATTAAAATGACCTTGACCTTGATTCGGGTCAATATTTTTCCAGCTGCCATCTTGCATCATGTTTATTCTGTTCAAATAGTATCGCATCTCCTGACTAGATTCTGGTGATATAGCTTGTCCTGTAATAATTTCATACATTAATCTAGCAGCTTGTTCAGTTGTAATTTTATTTCTAATCGGATTTTTAGGATCATTGCCTCTCATTTTTAAATCAGCACCTTGAGGTTTAAACATTTTTTTAGAAGGAATGGGATAGGTTTTTTGGTTAATATTGATACCATTATAACCTGCATCAACAAAATATTGATTAAGTAGATTTCTTTTTTTTAACCACTCTTGATAGTCTGACTGGCTCATATTTTTATGATTTGATTTTGCTCCAGTGATAGCATCAACAATATTACTTGATTCTTCATTGTCTGACTTTCCGATCATTTCTTGAATTTCAATAGTATATTCTCCTATATCTCCTTGATGATAATTAACATAACCGTACAGAGCGACTAGCCAAAAAAGCTTGACAACACTAGCAGGAAATCTTCCTATATTTCCTTGATAATTTTCGCTACTATTGGTTTTAAAATCGATTAAGCTAATTGATAATTTCTCAGTTGGTAAGTTATTCTCTGCAACATAATCAGTGACATTTTTAATAATAGATTGTAGTTGGTCGTTCCGCTTAAAATTTGGCGGTCTATCGGGAGTATAAATAAACGTTTTTTGAAAATTGATACGATTATTATTATCAGGAATAGGCAAAGATGGCAAGGCAATTTGTTGATTATTAAGTTCAGTTTGCGAAGTGATAGGAGTTTTCATTGTGGGTATATCTGGGGTTTTATTAATTATTGACTGAGGAGATTTTCTGTAAGATATGGAGGACTTATCATCAGTTACATTTGTTGTTTTCTGAGATTGATTGAAGATTAAAAAACCGACCACAGCAAAAGTCATCGCGACTAAGCTAGATATCAACAGAAACTTTATATCTGATATACCAGTATGGTATTCATAATTGTAGTTAGATGTCTCTGTTTTTTTGTTATCTGAGTTGTTTTTCATTTTTTTGTTTCTACTTTGTGATTAATTCAACTTATCTACGAGCTAAATTTTTAATGGTTCTATATTGAGCTATTTTCCATCGTCCCCGATCATTTTGGAGATTATAGCGAACCAATGAGGTAGTAAAAGCACTATTTTTTCGATCAATTTTACCCTGACTGTTATAGAGGGTTCTTTCTTCAGTAACCACCACATCCACTGTAGCTTGATCCCCAGAAGATGTAAAATTATTAACTGAATCTATTCTCTGAACTCCATAGATATAATAAGAGCCATTATTAGCTAACCATTCGGAAGAACTTTCTTGACCATCAGAGCGTTTTATGTTGTAATCATAAGCTTTACCTGTAAGTAATTCTTCTCCTAAGTAGGTTTGATAGGAAGGACCGAAAATATCTCTTTTTGCCTTTAACCAGCGCTCGATTAAATCCACCGCTTCTGAACGAGAAATAGAGTTAACTGTCTGTTGAGGAACAGGTGAATAGACGGGTTCAGGACTGGGGGAATAGACAGCTTCAGGACTGGGTGAGGTATCGATGACACCTTGGGTGATTTTAACTTGATTAAAGTATTTAATCAGCTGCCTTTGTAAATCTTGAGCGCGATTTAAGTCACTAAAAGTTGCTACCTGAATATTACCATCATTAACAACAGCATCGCGACAAAAGTTATTTTTAACTCTCTCTAAACTATCCTCGTCAGTTACTACAACTTTATAGTAAGTATCGGTGATATTCTCATCTCCACAGACAGGTTTAGGAAACTCATTATTAATGGTAATATCTGAGTCTTGATTCTCTGGGGAAGGTGACGGAGAAATTGATTTATCTCCAGAAGAATTTGAGAGATAATGACTTAAGACAAAACCACCTAAAATGCCAGTACCGATCATACTCCCTATAATTATCGCTTTCACCCATTCAGGTAAAGTGCGGGGATTAGAAACAGGTTTTGAAGTTACAGGAGAAATTACCTGAGTAGGAGCGGGAGGAGTGGGGAGAACGATATTTGTTGCTACAATTGATGGGGGAGTTTGTAGCGCCTCTAACATCTCTTTTGCAGTTGAATAACGTTCGTTAGAGCGCAGTGAAATAGTTTTATCTAACACAGCTGCTAAACTGATATTAGTATTTAAAGCGAACTGCCGCCAATAAATTTTTCCTGTCATCGGATCGCTCTCTAACATTTCAGGAGTTTTGCCGGTTAGTAGATAAATAGCCGTCAATCCTAAAGCGTAGAGATCACTACTATAAACCGGACGACCGATCGCTTGTTCTGATGGCATAAAACCTGGAGTACCGATAACAATAGAATTAAGAGAATGGCCCGAATTAGAAACCACCGTTCCCATAGTTTCTTTAACCGCACCGAAATCAATTAGGATCGGTAAATTATCATAAATCCGTAGAATGATATTATCGGGTTTTATATCTCGATGGATAATTTTTTGTCCGTGAACATAAATTAAAACCTGTAGAATACTAACTAAAATCTCTTTGACTTGATCATCGCTAAAAACTCCTTTACTCTGTATTCTTTGGCTGAGAGTTTCTCCCTCGATAAATTCCTCGACTAAATAAAATTGATTATTTTCCTCAAAATAAGCGTATAGTTTGGGAATTTGGAGACTATTTTCGCTCAATTTTTCTAGGATAGCCGCTTCTCGCTCAAATCTTTCTTTGACGAGATTGTGAACCTGGGGATTATCATTAATCGGTTTTAGCTGTTTAATCAGACAGAGACGTTTTGATGGCATTTGGCTATCTTCTGCCAAAAAAGTCTCTCCGAAACCACCATCGGCAATTAATCGCAGGACTTTGTAACGATTTTGTAGAATTAAATCCGTCATGGGGAAACATTACCGTTTACTTAACAATCTTCACCGATAACTAATAACTGAGGTGATGGTAGGGCAAATCAGATAAAGAGGGTATTTAATTGGCCATTTATTTTGATAATCTAAATCCATCTAGACCACAAATGTTGCATCCTGTAATAAGATTTAACATTTAGCGGTAGAAACATCCCATTTCGACAACATTTGTTAACATTTTATGACTTTATCTATCTAGTGTAAAAAGCTGATTTCTTGACACACATAAGCTAGAAGATAGCGCAGTTTATCAATGAGCTTTTTCCCTAATTTTTGGCAACTTTTGCTAATTTAAGACTAGATAAGAACTCTTGTAAAAATCGGGTTAAAAGTTGATCGAAAGCTGTGAGGATATCTTTTGTTAATTCAAAAGCACCTGTTTTGATATCAATGGCTACAATAGAATGAATGAATGGTTTAGTTTTTGGAAGTCCTTTATACCTTAATCGAACTAGGTTCATCGACGGCGGCGATAATGCGATGACAACCGGAAAAGGGTTGCGCCCATTGATACTGGTGTTCTAAAGGATTACCCCAACAGAGGCCGAGATATAATTCCGTGCGCGCCACATCTAATTCCGCCCATTCGGACTGGGCGACTAATTCGGCTAGAGAATCGGCAGAAATGGGACGACGGGAGTTAAGCGCCCACCAAAAATTCATATTAGGGGTGATACTGTTCCAAAACTCTAAAACCGAGGCTTTGGCAGCCATGAGAATTTCCTTGTCACCCGCCACGGCAACTAATTGATTATGAATTTCGGGATAACGGAGAGTGCGATCGCCCCATTGACAAACACGCCAGATAATGCCCGAAACCTGATATTGTTGTTGATAATCGTGAATTTGGCGGCGAAAATCCTGATAGGCGAAGACTTTGCCCACCTTTTCTAGATTGATCGCCTTGGCAATCACCGGATTATCAATGCGCTCCGCCGGAGAGAGTAACAGACGTTCCCCTTTGCAAGTGGCGTGCATTTCTCGATCGAGGATTTCAATTAACTGCTGTGTCGAGTAAGCCATACTACCGCTCTTACCTGAGAGAGGATTTCTTTTTATCATAAACTCGAATTTCCGTAGTGGAAAGGCTCGATCGCTAGAAAATTGTCATTCATCGGACATATCGGCAGGATACCCCTTGATACTTGGGGTTTGCGGCAAAAAGCTTTTCGGTGGGGGCAGGGTGTGGGCTTCGGCCGTGAGCTCAGCCGAACGGGTGTGGGGTGTGGGGTGTGGGGAGAAACAATTCATAACTTGAGAGTTAATCACACTATTAAAAAGGGATTTATAGCGTTTCTCACACCTGTGTGGCACAGTGAAACCTTTGCTGATTAAACTTTTCACCATCGACAATGTACCTCTTGCGAACAGGAAACGCTATAGTCTAACGGTTTTACATCGGTTACTTTTTTTCTGGTCCAGAGGGCGAGAATTGTCAGGAAAAGTTAACCCATCACTCCCGCTCAAGGATTTTTATCGATTCCAGTTAATCGATCGGGAATAGTAAGTAAGTGGTTTCAATTAAATGGTTCTTCCGAACTTACCATGTAAAATCAACTAGCAAAATGCCAATTTAATAAACATCTAAGACTAAAGTTTTTAAAGTTTCTAAATCCATAGCCTCTCCTTTTAATCACCTTCAGTTTATTATTAATTCCTTCCACTG
>NZ_JBLZRT010000145.1:0-1433 GCF_048564745.1 Microcystis sp. | reverse complement strand
AAATATACTGTTTTTCCCGTGTTCTAATGGGGATAGATAGGGGGAAAAAAATCATGTCGAAATCACTCTTTACCGATGCCAGCAGTCGCCTAGAACGGGCCCTTAAGTATGTCTCCATTTCCGATGATGCGATCGAGCGGTTAAAATATCCCAAAGCTAGTCTTAGCGTCTCCATACCCGTCCGCATGGACAACGGCACTTTAAGAATCTTCCAAGGCTACCGCGTCCGCTACGATGACACCCGCGGCCCTGGCAAAGGAGGGGTGCGCTATCATCCCAACGTCAACATCGATGAGGTGCAGTCCCTGGCCTTTTGGATGACCTTTAAATGCGCCCTGCTGGATTTGCCCTTTGGTGGGGCTAAGGGCGGCATTACCCTAAATCCGAAAGAATTGTCAAAAGCCGAGTTAGAACGCCTTAGCCGGGGCTATATCGAGGGTATAGCCGACTTTATCGGTCCCGATGTCGATATTCTTGCCCCCGATGTCTATACCAACGAGATGATCATGGGTTGGATGATGGACCAGTACAGCATCATTCAGCGTAAAATTAGTCCGGCGGTGGTGACGGGGAAACCTTTAACCATGGGAGGCAGTCGCGGTCGCGATACGGCGACGGGAACGGGGGCTTTTCATGTTATTCACTCTCTTTTGCCGAAATTAGACAAAAAACCCGCTAATACTACCGTAGCCGTCCAAGGATTCGGTAACGCTGGGGCTGTAGTAGCGGATCTCCTCGCCAAAGCCGGTTATCAAGTGGTGGCGGTAAGTGATTCCCAGGGCGGCATTTATCGGGAAAAAGGCCTAGATATTGCCAGTATTCGTGAGTATAAACAGGAACATCGCGGAATTACTGCTATTTACTGTGAGGGTACTGTGTGTAATATCGTAGAACACGAGGCGATTAGTAATGAGGAATTATTAGCCCTAGATGTAGATATTTTGATTCCGGCTGCCCTAGAAAACCAAATTACCGCCGAAAATGCCGATCGCGTGCGGGCGAAATATATCTTTGAAGTAGCCAACGGTCCGACTACCTCAGAAGCCGATCGCATTTTAGACTCAAAAGGGATTCTCGTTTTCCCTGATATTTTGGTTAACGCCGGTGGGGTAACGGTGAGTTATTTTGAATGGGTGCAAAATCGCAGCGGTCTTTATTGGCGATTAAACGAGATAAATGAGCGCTTAAAAGAAAGAATGGTGACAGAAGCGGAAAAAGTCTGGTCTTTCGCCCAGGAGTTCGATATATCTCTGCGTACCGCCGCCTACGCCCACGCTATTACTCGTCTCGGTGAAGCCCTAGATGCCAAGGGAACCCGCGATTATTACCAAAATAAGACGAGAGCTTAAGGTCGTCGGTCGTCGGTCGTCAGGAAATAGGGTGATAGGGTTTTGGGGTGATAGGGTGATGAGACAGCTTCCCCACTTCCCCAC
>NZ_JBLZRT010000144.1:0-13815 GCF_048564745.1 Microcystis sp. | reverse complement strand
TGCCAGACAATTCGGCGGTGGATTGACGAAATAACTGCCTATTTTGATAACCGAACAACCCAGGGAACAGTGGAAGGAATTAATAATAAACTGAAGGTGATTAAAAGGAGAGGCTATGGATTTAGAAACTTTAAAAACTTTAGTCTTAGATGTTTATTAAATTGGCATTTTGCTAGTTGATTTTACATGGTAAGTTCGGAAGAACCGAAATTCCCAAGAGCTTTTCAGTAGTTGTCTCGCAACTTTTATAAAAATTATCGGCAATTTCTAGAGCTTTTTTATAGTCAACAGTGGTGGTTTTATAAAGATTAAATAAACTATTTTGTAGGTATAAATCCTCTGGTAGAAAGCGCAAACAAAGTTCTACTAAATTAATGGCAAATACACTTTGTTTTTGTTGATAACCATAATTGACAATTGCTGAGATAACTTTGGCTGCAATTATTTCTGGATTATTGATATGTAAGGCTGCTAATTCTAAAAAGTGGATGGTATCAGTACAGGGGTAGATTAAAACCTTTTCCGTCACTCGCAGCAGTAAATCAAGATTAATTGCTGCTGTAGCTGTATTTTCTAACAGTTCAAATACACACCAATCATGGCACTTTTCCATCGCAAAAATTTGGAATTGTATTTCTAATTCCATCAGATGCAGGAGATTATTTAAAAAACTAGGACCAAGATTTTGTAGCTGCAATCGAATTAGATAACTTGTCTCTAATCTTTGGGAATTTTCTTGTCTGGTTGCCTCTGCATCTAAGATTTGAGTTAAAGTTTCTATCCACCCCGATAATTCTGATTCGGCTGCTTGACTCAACACCAGTAACCAACTAGCTTGTGCGTCTTCTTCTCTATCTTGTAAAAGATAGGCTAATCCTAGATAAAAATAATCCTCAATCACCAGAGAATTGGTTTCAATTAATTGTTCATAAAACTGCACTACTCTTTGATAATTCTTGTCATTTAAATGGGTTTGTATGTCTTGATGCCATTGCATAGTTTTTATCCGCTAAGATTGACAATAAATATTCCACATTTGTTGATAAGCAGTTTCTAAATCTCTGGTAAATTGTTTGGCATTCCAGAGGGGAGATGTATGACGAGACTTTCGGAGTTTCCAACGGACTTCTTCTCTTAAATTTTTATCCAATCCTAACTTAATTCCCCACTGCACATATTCTTCATCACTCCAAGATATACCCTCAGTTATTCCCGCATTCATCATTAAAGTATAACCGTTGCGCGATGACCATTGTTGCCCCACTTTAACCACGAGAGGAATTCCCATCCAGAGGGTTTCTAAGGTGGTTGTACCACCATTAAAGGGATAGGTGTCCAAAACCACATCAGCGATGGCTAAATTTGCCCTGTAGGTTTCCGTCTGATAGAGAGGAAGCATCTTAATTCGATTAGTTTCTACCCCAACTTCTGCGGCAATTTGACAGAATAAATCCCAGAGGGAATTATCATCAGCAACTCCTTGAATCAGGAAATAACTATTAGGTACAGATTTAATGATTTGCATTTGTAAGCGAATCATCGCAGGATTACGCTTAATTGCAGTTTGAGAACTTAGGTAAATAACCGCATCGTTATTAATATCTAAATCCTCTCTTCGCAGGGTAGGAACGGCTATTTCAAAACCATCCACAGCGACAAAAGCATCAGGTAAACGCCAGATTTTTTCTTGATAATATTCTTGGGCATTTTCTGGCAATACATAAGTATCCGCTAAAAGATAATCTACTGCGGGTAAACCGGAACCATCAAAACCTAACCAGTTAACTTGAATAGGAGCAGGTTTTAAGGCAATAACTTGGACAACGATTGCCCCAGTACCACTATCCAAGTCCACAAGAATATCGATTTTATCTTCTTTAATTTTGCGATAGGTTGCTAGGGAATCAGCAGTAGCATGATAGATTTTATCTGCGGGATTAGAAAACCATTGTTGAGTTATTTCATCCACAGGTTGATTCACCATATAAAGGTGAATATCAAACTGCTCACGATTGTGATAATTAATAGTCCAACGACTCAATAAACCGACGGGATGACGTTTTAATGTTTGGGCAATGTAACCAATTTTCAGTTTTTTATTGGGATTATCTTCTCTGGGTTTGTCAAAACCTTCCTCTTTAAAACCCAGCATTTCTTTGTAGGTTTCTTGAAAAAAACTGCCAATCTGACTTAAAAGTGGTCGATTCTCTTTCGGGTTATCTTCATAGTAAGAAATCGGGTTCATGACTGTTAGTAAACCTTCTCTAACTAAGGGATGTATGTCTTGGGGCTTTTTTTCTAGAAATTCTTGAATTAAGTGTTTATACTCTTGACAAATACTAGGAATGTTATTCCATTGTGAGGCTCGCAAATAACCATTAAATAGGAGAGATTGACTAAACATTTTTAAATCAATTGTCTGACTTTTCGCTTTTAACTTATTGGCTAAATTTATTGCTTTTTCATAGTCACATGAAGAGATATAAAACCAAAATAAATTAACTTTTAAGTACCAACTTTCGGGATAAAGGGTAAGAAAAGCTTCCGCTAAGTCAACGGAATAAATAGGTTGATATTTCTCAAAAGCAAAGCGTCCAGCAACAGTTATGACGTGATTAAGTAATTCTGGAGAATTGTCAAGATAGGGTAAACTTAACCGAACTAATTCTATGGTATATTCATGAGGGTAAGATATGACGGCAATTACTACCCGTTCCAATAATTGAGAGTTAACTGAAACCTGGGTAATTAATTCTAGTATTTGCCATTCTTGCAGTTGTTGAGGATCAAATCTATTTAATTTAATTTCAACGAGAGTTAAATGCAGTAAATTATCGAGATAACTAGGATTAATTTCCTGTAGATGTTTACGAATTAACCAACTGGTTTCTAGATTTTCTAACTCTAATTGTCGGTCAGCTTCGGCAGCTAAAATATTGCTTAATTCTAGCATCCATGAATCAGTTTCCTGTTCATCTCCTTGAGTGAAAACCAATAACCAAGTAGCTTGTGCTTCTTCTTCTTTTGCCTGCAAAAGATAGGATAATCCTAAATACCAATAATAACTAATTTCTAGGGGTTCTCTTTCTATCAGTTCTTCGTAAAACTGACTAACAATATCGTATTGATTGTTTTCTAAAGCGGTTTTAACTTCATTTTGCCAAGACATGATTTAATTCTCCCTAATTAACTTTCACAATAGATTTGCCACATTTGACGATAGGCATTTTCCACATTTTTAGTAAACTGATGTGCATTCCAAATCGGTGAAGTTTTTCTAGATTCATCTAATTTAGCGATAACTTTGCGTCTCAACTGTTCATCCTGACCTAACTTAATTCCCCAATCGATATACTCCTCATCACTCCAAGCAATACCCTCACTAATTCCCGCATTAACCATTAAAGTATAACTATTTCTCGATGACCATTGTTGACCAACTTTTGTCACCAAAGGAATTCCCATCCACAGCACATCTAAAGTCGTCATTCCTCCCGTAAAAGGATAGGTATCTAAAACCACATCAGCTATCCTTAAATTTGCTCGATAAATTCCTGTGGGATAGAGGGGTAAGATTTTTAATCTCTCATAATTAATTCCTTCTTCCTCGGCAACTTTGAAAAATAATTTTTCCACTGATTTAGCATCACTTAACCCTTGAATACTCAAATAACTATTAGGAACGGCCTTTAAAATTTGTAGCTGAAGTCGAATAGTTTCAGGGTTGCGTTTAACCCCCGTTTGTACGGTTAAGTAATTAATTGCATCCTCTGGAATCCCTAAATCATCCCTTCGCAGAGAGGGGTAAACAACCTCGACACCATCCACACAAATATAGGAATTAGGTAAGCGCCAAATTTTTTCTCGATAGTATTCCTGTGCATCTGCTGGTAAAACGTAATTATCAGCGAGATAGTAATCAATTGCAGGAATTCCTGACGCATCAAAACCTAACCAAGTCACTTGTATTGGTGCGGGTTTTAGTGCCATGACTTGACAAGTTGCGTTATTAGTGATGCTGTCTAAATCTACCAAAATATCAATGTTATCTTGACTAATTTTTTCAGCAATTAGTTGAGGATAAATCGGTAAGTTATAGCAAGCATTTACCTGATTTCTAAAACTATTTTCAGTGATAATGTCTTCTTTTTGAGATACTAGGTATAACGAGATGTGAAACTCATTATAGTCATGATACTTCATCAACCACCTAGAAATTAATCCAATAGAATGATTATATAAAGTATGGGCAATATAGCCAATTTTCAGAACTTTATTAGTATCTTTAATAGTTGATTTTTGCTGATAATTACAGTTAGAATTATTGCAAACATACTCCTGAAAAAGTTGACCAATACAATTACTAATATAACGGTTTTTTCTTGGGTTATCTTCTAGGTAAGTTAGAGGGGATAAAATTGTTAGGGATGGTTTATCCAATAATCTTGGACATTCTCGATTAGCGATACTTTTTTGCAAAGATTCTGTATATTCTTCAATATCTGCCTTAATATCGACCCAATCACCACTAAATAATTTGACATAAAGAGCAATAAAATCAGCGACAGCTTGAGAAGGCAACCCTTGACAACTTGTTTTTAATTGACTAGCTACTTGGATAGCTGTGGGAAAATCTCGATTATCAAAATAACATTGATAAAGTTCAGCTAACAGATAAATTTGCTCTGGTTCCACTGCCAAACAAGCATTAATAATATCAATAGCCAATGGTCTATTATTTATGGCTAGAGAATTTACTTTAGCTTCTACTACTTTGATAAAAGTTTGTCGCTGACAATTAGATTGAAATATTGCCTCTAAGTAAGGGACGGTTTCTGGTATCTGATAATCGAGAAACTTTTCTAAAACTTCCTCTAATAAACTTGACTCTAGACTCTGGAAATTATTTGTTTTTAACACATCAACAAATAACCAAGCTTTTAACTGCTCTTTCTCGAAATAATTCAAATTAATTGCTAATAAAATAAACCGCAGTAAATTATCAATATTATCGGGACTAATCTCACGAATATGTCCTCGAATTAACCAACTGGTTTCTAAATTGCCTAACTCTAACTGTCTTCGCGCTTCCCCATCCAAAATATTGACTAAATCTGCTGTCCACAGCATCACCTCCTGTTCATCCCCTTGACTGAGGACGAATAACCATGTGGTTTGTGCTTCTTCTTCCCTAGCTTCCAAAAGATAGGCTAATCCTAAATACCAATAATGACTAATTTCTAGGGGTTCTCTTTCTATCAGTTCTTCGTAAAACTGGCTAACTTGCCAGAAATCCCCTTGGATAATTGCCGGTTCAACTTGGGAATGCCAAGACATAAGTATTTATCGTTAAGTGTCTCTACTAGCGTACCCAAATATAAGCAAAATTTTTCTATATAAGTAAAATTTATCCATCGGTAAGGGGTTGGGTTTTGGGGTGGTCACTGCGTGCGCTTTGCGGGGGGTTTTAGGGTGTTAGGGTTTTGGGGTGTTAGGGTTTTAGTTGAAATTCCCCATTCCCCCATTCCCCCACTTCCCCACCCAGTTTCAACGCGTCCTAGCTTACCATCAATGTCAGCCAAGAGTCATTTTTTTGAAAGATTTTCTAAATAAACCAATAAATCGGCCATAGCTTGAGGATCGGGCTGAAATTTGGGCATGGGCGGGGTTTTCCCGCTAATTACCTGTTCAATCAGACTAATTCTCGATTTGCGATGGCAAACATCCTCTAAACTAGGTCCGACGATGCCATCAGCAAACTGGCCGTGACAAGCAGCACAGTTAATTTGAAAGATTTCGTAACCGCGACTGACATTACCTTGTCGGGATAACACCTCTTTAATGTAGGGATCCGACATCTTAGCCAGATGAAAAGCGATTAAAAAGGTGCTAATCAGGAACAAAACCACGATTATAACCATTGAGAATCGATAAAGCCCGAATTTTGGTTTAACTAACTGACTATTCACGAAGGCCGCCGAAGAAAAGATGAGTTCCTCTTTACATTTTGCAACTTTTTGCCCGAAAATTCCACCGCCGCTGCTAGAGATAGGCAAATGGAGAATAATATAAGACAAAAGTGCATCTTTTTCTAACCCTCTAGCAATGAACCTATTAACCAGACTGGAAGATTGGCCCTATATTATCCTACCTATCACCATCCTCCTCAGTTTCCTGCTGTTGGGATGGCTCGTAGAACAGCGCGTTGTCAGTCAACTTTTATCGATTGCCAGAGAAAAAAACCTGCGTTTCTCGGAAGGGGTTTTACGTTCCCTTCGTGGATTAAGCATACTTTGGTTCGGACTTTTGGGTTTAAATATTGCCCTCTCCCTTCCCAATCTTCCCCTCTTTCCCTCTCTCATTCTCCTGAGCAAAAAATTTCTGCTAGTGACTTTTTTAGCTTCGGCTACTTGGGTTGTTGCTCAATTATCCGTGGAAATATTACGAGTTTATACCACGGGAGATGATGGTATTTCTTCCCTAACTTCCCTCTTTGAATTTCTCGCCAAAGTTCTGATTTTTAGCTGCGGTTTTTTACTTATTTTAAGCTCGATTGGTATTTCGATCACTCCCATGCTTACTGCCTTGGGTATTGGGGGTGTTTCCCTCGGTTTAGCTCTCCAAAATACCCTAGCTAATTTAATGTCAGGGATTAATATTATCACTTCCAAAAAAGTTAGACCGGGAGATTATATTGAACTGAGAACGGGAGAAGCTGGTTATGTGCGAGATGTGGATTTAAGATGCACAGTCATCGAAGAAATTACCAATAATCTTTTGGTAATTCCCAATGCTCAGATCATTTCTTCTAGTTTCCGTAACTATAGTTTACCAGATCACTCCCTCCTGGTTCCCGTGGAAGTGGGCATTAGTTACGATAGTGACTTAGAAAAAGTCGAAAAAGTTACCCTAGAAGTTATGCAAGAAATCGCCCAGTTATTGCAACCTCAACTCGGTGACTATCAACCCTTTATTCGTTATCATAAATTCGATTACTATAGCATTGTGCTGACGGTTTATCTCAAGGTGATAGAAGAAGAATTTTTTCAACATCTCACCATTAAACACGAATTTATAAAACTCCTACACCGACGCTATCAGCAAGAAGGAATTAAAATTCCCTATCCGATTTTTTTTCCCTATCCCCCCACTAATCCCCCTAGTTAATCTCAATTCGCTATCGCAACAAACAATTGAAATGCGCGGAAAACTTACAATTGATAATTCTCCTCAAAAAACTTACGAGTCATCGGTTGGGCAACTTCAAGACCGTGGCCTTCTCCTAATAATTCTAGGGGGTTTCCTTCCACTTGAATCCAGACTTTGGCATTGGGATCCTCGGTAGTAGTAGTATAGATGATTTGTGCCAAACGACCGATTAACATATCAGGACCATCATCATTGCCAAACTCGCGCGAGAGATTAATCTTAATTCCCGTTTTATCTACTTTTAAATCAAGTAATTTAGTCCCCGGGGGAATAGTAGTCATATCCTGAGGATTGCTTGGACCAGCTAATAGAATCTTCAATACTGCTGTTAACTCTCGGTCGCGGCTATCCGCTTTTTGAACGGTAATTTCTTGGCTGACTAATTGATTACCCGTATCGGTCACTTTTAACCAATAAACCTGTCGAGTTTCCTTAACAGGAATAGCTGTAGGAGTTGCTGTCGGACTTGTCTTCACTGGACCCGGAGAAACCGGTTCAACAATTGGTGATTGACTTATCGGCGCCGGACTGGGAGATTCAATCGGGTTTTCGCTAGTTTTCTGGGAGGAAGATAGGTGATGGACGGCAAACCAAGCAGTGGCCCCACCAGCAGCAAATAAAGCGAGGCCGATACCAATTATCCAAGGCAAAGAGATTTTATCACTAGAGCGAGAACTAGGCATAATTCAGTTATCAGTTATCAGTTATCAGTTATCAGTTTTAAGTTTTAAGTGAGCAGTTATCAGTTTTAAGTGAGCAGTATTAAATAGCAGTTTTCTTTTCACTGATTACTGATAACTGAAATATCTCCTCTTTTCCGACCGTTAAATTTAATTGGGGTTCCCCGATCGAGGTTCAATTCTGCCAAAGGCGGCTATACTCAGCTTATCATCGTCGATCTGCAATTGGAGAAGGCGGGCGATAATTCCTTGTTTCTCGAAGTTTTTTAAATCTAACTGGGTGGATATGCCCTCAGCAAACCCCTTGAGAAGGCGCGAGGAGATGCGACGACCATTAAGAGTGGCTGTGGGGTCAATAAGCTCGATTTTTCGCCCCTGCACTAGCTTAAATCCCACTTCTAAGTTCAGATCGAGGCTGGCTGCTGGTTCGTCCGGCCTTTGGGTCTCTAGCTGCAGGCTGAGAGCGACTCGATTATTATTAAGAAAGTTAAAATTTGCTTGACTAAGTTGATATTTTGTGCTACCAAATTCTTCCCTAGAGGGAATCAGATTATTAATCAGGGTCTGAATTTGTTCTTTGACCGCTGCCGATTGTAAAGCTTGATTAAGATTAGTTTCCGTGAGGACAAGATGCAATGCTCCCGCAGCCGGTCGGCGCAGTGCGGCGGCTAAACTGCTGTTTTTTTGCTGTAATCGCCGCAAATCGAGGCTAATTGGCTCAGTTTCTAGCTCGATCTTCTCAATGCGAACACCAGCAAGGGGATAAATTCCCCGTGCAGAAATGCGAACTCGATCGATTTTGCCTTGCAGAACCTGATAATTGGGAGTATTATCGACCCTGACGGCTAATTGTTCCACTTTTTGGACTTGAGAGCGAAGGGTATGGGCTAAAACCGTATCAATAATTGCCCCTGCGGGAGTTAACAGGGTCAAAACACTAGCGAGAGTGATTGTTAGCCATTCCATCGCTCAACTACACCCATCCAGCTAAATTTTGCCAAGCATTAGTCAAAAGCTGACTTAACCAACGTCGTTGCACTTGATCTAAAACCTGGTCTTCTGCGAGAATTTCTTCAGTCAGATCATCGAGAGATTGACCCTGAGCGCGGGCCATTCTAATAATTCCCGCAATCACGGCAGCAATCATCTCCTCATCGACGGGGCGCTGTCGGAGGGCGGCAATTTCTTCGGGGGTAGTCGGGATGGGATAATTCATAATCAGATGGGGCTGGCTGTGTATTAATCTAGGTGTGTAAAGTTTTTAAAACTTTTTTCAGAAAACTTTTTGTGTAGTCTAGCGTAATCAGACGATTTTTGGGTTTAACAACTAAATCAAGATGAAAGAAATACTTTACAGAGAAATTCCGACTCCTGACTCGATCGCCGTTTGTCAGTGGTTACAATCCGATTGGCAACCCGCAAATGGTGTCAAGACAAATACACCTAACGGGGTGAGATTGCGCTTATCGGAGGCGATCGAATTATCGATTTTTGTCTGGACGCTGCAACGGACTACTTATTTAAAAGTTTTCCGCTGGGGTGAGCGATCGCATGATCAAGAAATATCCCTGACTCGGCAGCTCGATCGAGCTTTACAAAAGCGTTTTCCGCCGCAGTATAGCACGATACCAAACATCGATCAAAAAAATCACTCAATTTTTACAGATTTAGAAGCGGACTATCCCCTAACGGTTCACTACTTCCGCAAAATGCCCCAAGGGGAGACAGATTTAGAACGTTTGTACTGGTGGGAAAAACGTTGGCGCGACAGTGCCAAAAATCCCCAACAACCGCGGCCGGTAATTTTCTCTAGCAGTGAGGAAAATGAGCATCCCATCGCCTACGACTTAATTTATATTGGTGGTGCCTTGGGGGCAATTCACGCCGCACAGATGGCCAAATTAGGTTATCGAGTCCTCTTAGTAGAAAGACTACCTTTCGGACGAATGAATCGGGAATGGAATATCTCTCGATCGGAGTTTCAAAGTTTAATTAATTTAGGCCTATTTACTGCCGAAGAATTCGAGGAATTAATCTTCCAAGAATACATCGATGGCTTTAATAAGTTTTTTGATGGCAATAATCCCCCCCATCTGAAAGCCGAAATTCTCCATACTCCCACGGTTTTAAATATCGCCATTAATTCCGATAAATTGCTGCAATCCTGCGGTAAAAAAATACAGGATCATGGCGGTAAAATTCTCGATCAAACCGAATTTATTAAGGCTGATATTACTGCTAATAGTGTTACTGTCACCCTTAATCATGGTGGAGAAATTCAACAGATAAAAGGCCGTTTATTGATTGATGCTATGGGTTCCGCCTCCCCCATCGCTTGGCAATTAAACGGAGTGCGCGCCTTTGATAGCGTCTGTCCGACGGTGGGGGCAGTAGTAGAAGGATTCGAGTCGGTGGTGTGGGATTCTCACTATGGCGATGTTTTAAATTCCCATGGCGATATTTCTAAAGGCAGACAATTAATTTGGGAATTATTTCCGGGGGAAGGAAAAGAATTAACCTTCTATCTATTTCACTATCATCAAGTCCATCCCGATAACCCCGGGTCTCTGTTGGAAATGTACGAAGATTTCTTTACTATTCTGCCCGAATATCGACAGTGTGACCCAGAAAAATTAACTTGGAAAAAACCCACATTTGGTTATATACCAGGGCATTTTAGCACAGGAAAAAAAGATCGAATTGTCTCCTTTGATCGCATTTTAGCCATCGGTGATGCCGCCTCCCTGCAATCACCGTTAATCTTTACTGGATTCGGTTCTTTGGTGCGTAATTTAGAGCGCTTAACCGATCTTTTGGATACGGCCTTGAAACACGATTTACTAACAGCTAAAGACCTGGAAAATGTGCGGGCTTATCAAAGTAATGTGGCGGTAACTTGGTTATTTTCTAAAGGAATGATGGTTCCCACGGGAAAAACCTTACCCCCCCAAAGAATTAACGCCATGTTAAACACATTTTTCGGTTTATTGGCCGACGAACCGCCGGAGGTTTCTGAAACCTTTATTAAGGATAAAACCGATTGGTTAACCTTTAGCCGTTTAGCAATTAAAGCGGCCAGAAAAAACCCCGCTTTACTGTTGTGGATAGCAGAAATGGCCGGCAGTCAGGATTTAATACGTTGGTTGGGTTCCTATCTCGATTTTAGCCTTGATGGAGTCAAAAATCTGTTTTTTGGTCCCTGGTTTCCCCAATGGTTAAAAAACTCCCAAAGTTGGCTAGAAAAAGACAATCCTCGCCTATGGTTAAAGTTATTGAGTTTTAATTATAGCTTAAGAAATTAGAGGATATTTATCAATTGACTCTCCCATCGTACCAGGGTGAGAGCTGACTGCCTGACACATCTTGGGGAATCACTGACAGGTTAAGGCACGGATGCGAGAGAAGCGAATTCGGGTGGTAATTCGGTAGTAGTGATGGAGGATTAATTCTTATTCTCCATTTTTTTAGAGAAAGATAGACTCTCTCTCACCAGCGGAGAAATCCTTTGTCGAAAGGTATTATGGCTCTTCTAGACTGGTTATGGCAAATTAGTAGTTTCAATAAGCCTAAACTCTTAAATAGCCTAGAATCCAACAAAGCAAAAAGCTTTTTTTATTAAAATTGCTTTTTTGAATTCTGGTGAGCATTACTTGGCAAGGCTTGTGTCGATTATTTTCTGCTAAAATATCATAACTACTCTGGAAGAGCCGGTGTTATTTAATCTTTTTTTCGGTTCGAGAAATGAGCGAACGGTGAGTTATGAGGAGAGGCACTCATGCAAAACGGAGAATAAATATAGCGTTTTTCAGTCTGCTGAGGTACAAAAGTTATGGGTTTTAGGCAAAGGGCAAGAGGCAAAAGGGAGTAAAAATGGGTGTACCTCACTAGCTTAGGAAACGCTATACTGTAACATATAATTAATTGGCAAGAGTTCTAATTATGGCTCTTCGGGACTTGGTATGGTTCGATATGGGGGCATAAATCGACTAAATCCTTATCTGGCAAGAGATTTAATTGATTAGTTCGCTCCAGATCGCAAACAATTGACAAAAATTGCGGCAATATCTGTCTCTATAAGGGTTTCATTCCTTATAACCCCGTTGATTGCATAAGACAAACCGAAGAACCCTAATTATTCACTACCAGCTAATCAGCAATCACTATTTTAGTTCAGTATAAAAATTCTGCGCTATCCATAGCGTGGTAGGGAATGGGAGTTAGAAGACAAAACAGGATAGACTTTTCTCTAGTCCGATCAATTTTGAGGGCCATGAAGGATTTATTGGCAATTTTTAGCAAGGAATTAAGCTCTTGGTTTCGGCGCTGTTGGTTAGCGATACTATTAACCGGCAGGGTTTTTTACTTCCTATTCACGCGCAAACCCGATTGGCGCGTCACCCAAGAACAAATGGTGGCAGCCGGGCCTGCTTCGCTGATTATCGCCATGATCACGGCTGCGGTGATCGGGATGATCTTTACTATCCAAGTGGCCCGGGAGTTCCAAGCTTTGGGTGCTGGCAGTATGGTGGGGGGAATTTTGGCCCTGGCTCTCGGTCGGGAACTCTGTCCGATTATGATGGCGATCGTGGTAGCCGGTCGGGTAGGATCGGCTTTTGCGGCGGAAATCGGTACCATGAAGGTGACAGAGCAGATCGACGCACTCTATATGCTCAAAACCGATCCCGTGGAATATCTGGTGCTGCCTCGTTTAATTGCCTGTTGTCTGATGGTTCCCGCTTTGAGTGTTATGGCGTTGCTGATCGGTTTGGGTAGCGGTTTGCTGGTCGGCCAAAGTTTATACGGAATTGCTAATTCAGTTTTTCTCGACTCGGTTCGCGGTTTTCTGCGCGTGGGAGACGTGCTGAGTGGACCAATTAAAGGGGTGGTTTTTGGGGCTTTAATCGCGATTATCGGCTGTAATTGGGGTTTAACGACCGATGGCGGTGCTAAAGGAGTCGGCCAAGCTACTACCGCGGCGGTAGTCACTATGCTCTTAGCGATTTTTGTATCTAATCTGCTGATGACTTGGATCTTGTTCCAAGGATCTGGTAATAGTTCGGTTTTATTTGGACAGTAAATTAGTTAAAAACGCTCATTTTCTAGCCATTGTTCTAAATCCTCTACTGACTGAAAATCTAATAAAGCTTCTCCTAAGTTTTCTAAATTTTCTAGAGAAAGACTTTGGATATTGGCGGATAATTCGGCAGCAATGCCACCTATACGCCGATTTAATTGACGTAGAAGCAAGTTGACGGCTCCTTCTTGTCTTCCTTCCTCTTTGATTTCCCGATAGATGACAGATTCTTTCATAATATCCTTCCTCAACAATTGTTGAATATTGATTATCCCTAGGTTGAGATTAAATTATCTCTAATATCCATCTGGGAAATATTTAGCAAGACAAGCGGAACAAATTCCTGCTTTGCTAAAATCATCTCCATAGTCTTGTACGTTAGCTGATGCTTGACCACAGTAGTAACAAATTTGAAATATCGTTGCTATAGTTCTCTGTTCTTCCACATCGTCAAAATCATAAAAACACTCATTACTGAGAATTTCGCCGATATTGACATCGCAACGGAATGATTCTTTAATTATGTCCAAAACTATCGACTGTTGTTCTTCAAAACCTAGGGACTGAAACGCCTTATTTTTCAAATACAATCGACCTAACATTGCATTGACGGCATAACTAGGGTCTGCTGAAAAAGTTTGTTGGTGGGGGCAGGGTGTGGGCTTCGGCCGTGAGCTCAGCGTTCGACCGAGCTCACGCCGAGGTCCGAACGGGTGTGGGGTGTAGGGTTTTACCGATTTTGAGGTAGTCAGTTACCTAATTTTCAGGGAAAAAGTACCTGAATTTTACCCCCGATCCCTCCAATGGTCGGCACTTTTTGAGGTCAAAAAAGTCTAAAAGCCTTATCCAACA
>NZ_JBLZRT010000143.1:0-11054 GCF_048564745.1 Microcystis sp. | reverse complement strand
AACCAAAAACCTTACTGATTAAGGTGGCAACGGCGACAATTCCAGCAATACCGGCTAAGGAACGGGTAGCTTTCTTACTAATGACGACACCTCGAAAGAAAACAACTGCATTGATCGATTCTACCCGTTTCTGTGTTCCCGCAGAAAAGCGCTCTCTAGTTGTCAAATTTAATTTGACTGGAATGTATAACACCCATTTCCCCACAGACATCCGTATAATACCAAGAGCCAACCGAACCATAAATATTGATGGTTCTACTCTTGATCACGAAAATCGCCCGTTCAAGAAAACTTAACAATGCCCACCAGCGATCGCAGTTGCCAAGGCTAAAGCGATCGCACTGGATGAAAGGATTTCTCATGCGATCGCCAAAGGTTTAAGGATGCGAGGGATTGATGTTACAATGTCTTCAGAGGAAGGACTGATTGGGGCTTCTGATCAAGAGCAATTAGTTTATGCTTTGTCCCAAGGCTGAGTTGTTTTCACGTTTCATGTCTCTGATATTGGCAGCAGCGATCGCCGATGATTAAGTTTTGGTTTTTAAATTTAAGATCAGTTTTGGAGACATGAAGAAAATTTGGCAAGGTCTTTTTTCTGTAGTTATTTAGAGGTAGAGGTTGAATTAACCGATGAGCGAGAACAGCATATTATTGATCGCCATCCGGGTACATTACCCGATTATGAGGAGCAATTAGCCCAGACTTTAGCTGATCCAGATTTAATTCGTTCTAGCGATCATGATGAAAAGGCGTTGTTATTTTCTAAGTGGTTTTCAACGATTCGGACGGGACGATTTTTAATTCTGGTGGTGGTTTCCCAAACTGCTCTTAGTCGTCATTGGATCGTGACTATATACACAGCCCGAAAAATTACAGGGGGAATAATGGTATGGAAAAAAATCTAACTTTTCGCTATGACCCGACGGGAGATATTCTTTATGTAGATGTCTGTTCTCCCTATGCAGATCAAGAGTCGGAGGAGATTGGGGATGAAATTGTCGCTCGTCTAAATCCGACTTCTGGGGAGATTGAGAATTTGGAGATTTTATTTTTCTCGAAACGCTGGAATCAATCCTTACCGTTACAATTGCCGATTGATGCTGCTTTTCGATTGGTGGGATAATTGAATCCTTTAGAAAAGTGAAGCAGTTATCAGCAGAAATACATCAGGATTGAACGAAAATTGAAACAATACGGATTAATGTCAGGATTTGATGGGTTAAAAACTTAACATTCTTTACAGGTGTATTTAGGTTGGGATGGAATTGACATTTCTTGGGTGTACCATGTTAGTCATTAGTGATCGCCAAAGGTTTAAGGATGCGAGGGATTGATGTTACAATGTCTTCAAAGGAAGGACTGATTGGGGCTTCTGATGAGGAATAGTTAGCTTATGCTTTATTGCAAAGATGATGGCGATCACTGATGCTTCTACGCGCTGTGCTAACATCTTCAATATTATAAGTGTTTTTGTTTTATGAAAAATCAGTTATTAAAATTAGCTTTTGAAGTAGAAATTGAAGAAGGGGAGCAACTCAATCTTCCCAGTTCTATTGTGCAAGGAATTGGTAAAGGGAAGTGGGTGATTACCATTCAGCCCAAAACCTTGGTTAGCGATCGCCTTCATTCTTCTTTTTTGAATAGTTATGCCCCAGAAGACGAAGGTTTATATGACGATTATTAAAGGCGGAGCCAATCTTTCAGCCCGTTTTCAATTAATTTCATCTGTGATTCCGATAGCATTCCAAGCTTTTTCACAAAATAGGGTGGAGGAACGGTTACAAAACCCTGAAGTAGGAAGGCACCTTTTCTTTTCAGAAAGGGAAGGTCGATCTGAATCTCATATTGGGAGCCTCTGATACTAGTTGTATTGTAAAGTTTTGTAAAAAGTATATGCAAATGACTGCAAACAACTGCTAATATGGTTAGTGCAAGTTTACATTGCAGTGCACATGAAACTATCAGATTATGCTAAGAAAAAAGGGATCAGTTATGACACTGCTTGGAGAATGTGGAATCGAGGGCAGTTACAAGGAGAACGTCTTCCTACAGGAACAATTATTATTTTTGAAGATGACCGTTCTTGCGGTGAAAATAAAGTAGCTATTTATGCGCGAGTTTCTAGTTCAGAAAATAAATCTAACTTAGAGACTCAGGCAAAAAGATTGGAAGCTTATTGTATTGCGAAAGGCTATCAAATTGTTCGAGTAGTTAAAGAAGTAGGAAGTGGAGTCAATGATCATCGAAAGCTATTATTAAAACTTCTAGAACAAACTGATTATAATTTGATTGTCGTAGAACATAAAGATCGTTTAAGCAGAGTAGGGTTTAATTATCTGAAAGTTCTTTTAACTCAAACAAATAGAGATATAGAGGTCGTTAATCTAGCAGAAGAAAGAAAAGACGATTTAATGCAAGACTTCGTGAGCATAATTACCTCATTTTGCGCTCGATTATACTCATTAAGACGACGAAATAGAAAGACAGAATGTTTAATTAAATGCCTTGAGGAGAATGATGAAATTAGTTCAAAAACATCTAATTAAATTTAATCACAAAAATTATTCAGTAATTGATAAATTAGGATTTTTATCGAAGAATCTGTATAATTGTGCTGTTTATTTAAACCGTCAAGTTTTCTTTTCACATCAACCATTTTTAACAATGACTGAGTTACATCATGCCTTAAAAATGAGTCCAGATTATCAAGCCTTACCCGCCAAAGTAAGTCAGTTAGTATTAAAGCAAGTAGAAAAAACCTTTAAATCCTACCAAAAAGCGAAAGAACAATACAAAAAATCGCCAGATAAATTTACAGGAGAGCCTAAGTTGCCAAGATACAAAGACAAGGAAAAAGGTAGAAACGTTTTAACTTATAACTATCAAGCCATTTCTAAAAAAGCGTTGAAGCAAGGTTTAATCAAGCTATCAGGGACTAATTTAGAATTTAAAACTAATTTAAAGGAAGTTTTAGAGGTCAGGATTATTCCTAAATTGGGTGCTTATTGTTTAGAGATTGTCTATGAACAACCATCCTCATCAAGTCAAGAGGGAGAAAGATATGCTTTTATCGATTTAGGCTTAAATAACCTAGCTGCTGTTACCTCTAATATTCCCGAATTTCAGCCAACTTTAGTATGTGGAAAAGCCTTAAAATCCTGCAATCAAAAGTACAACAAGACACTAGCTAAACTCAAATCGGAATTACCCAGTCTACAGAAGACCAGTAAAAGAATACAAGGTTTAACTTTAAAGCGTAATTGCAAGGTGGATTATTACCTCCACACCGCTAGTAAATATATTATTGATAAATTACTAGCTCATCAAATTAACCTTTTAGTTATTGGTCATAATCAAGGCTGGAAACAAAACATTAATATTGGAGATAGAAATAACCAGTCATTCGTAAATATTCCTCATTCAAGGTTTATCGAACAACTTACCTATAAAGCAAATTTAGTAGGAATAGAGGTCAAAACAACTAATGAAAGCTATACCTCTAAATGTAGTTTCTTAGACTTAGAGTCTATTCAAAAGCAAAAAAGCTATTTAGGCAAGAGAATTAAAAGAGGACTATTCAGAAGCTCGTCGGGTTATTTCTATGGAGCAGATATTAATGGTTCCTTAAATATTGGAAGAAAGGTAGTCGGAGAGGCCGCCTTTAGCGGGAATCCGATAGAGAGGTTCGTAGTTAACCCAGTACGGGTCAAAGCGTACAAAGCTAATTCTAGATGCAATATTTGCGTACAGAATTAGTAACTATGAGGAATCACACCAATCAAAGCTCGATCCTCATCTCCATAAGGTTCACTCACAACAAGAGCGGGGCGTACTTTTGCTGCTATCCCAAAATCAATCAACCAAACTTCGCTACGAACTGGCTTCGGATTCCCCATCTGCTTCCTCCTCTGCATCTAGACGAGCAAACGATTGAGCGGCAAAAAGAACTGCATCATCATTACTCCAATCACCATAGTCTCCAGTCGGACTCAGGCTGGCTGAAAGGAACTCAGATTTTTCTCTAGCTGAAAGTTTTTTGAACTGTCTAAGAAGTGTTACAACGGCTTCACTCATGGCTTCAACTGATCGCTTGTAGATTACTTTCTGTCCACTAGGTTAGCACAGCGATCTCTCTTTCAAAAACCAAAATGATCGCAATTTTAAAGTTTAATTAACAAGAAGATAGCGATCGCACTGGATGAAGGGGTTTCTCAGGCGATCGCCAAAGGTTTAAGGGTGCGAGGGATTGATGTTACAATGTCTTCAGAGGAAGGACTGATTGGAGGACGATAATGATCGCCACGATTCCTGACAGTATCGGCAATGAATGACGCAGGATATGTTAGCTCATCGCAATTTAGATTAAAGTGTTTTGAAAAGGTAAAAGGTGCGTGGAACGCACCCAATTAAGAACGGTGATCGTGTTCGGAACAACAATTTAAGAAAGGATGACTTTGTGACGCTCATTGCGAGCTTGGTTTACATAAAACTCCATGTCGTTGATAATTGTCATTAAGGTATCCTCCGTAACCGCCTGATTGTTCAAATCTCGAAGTGTTGTCGCGAAACTAAAGAATGCTGTGGACAGCTTAGTGGTTTCCGTAGCAAGCGCTGTCATGGACGCTACCGCCGTTCCAATTGTTTCTCGCAGTGATAGCGTCGCGTTCTGCGCCTGCAGACGTTGTTGAAAGGCGTCTACCACAGTGCGCTGCGTCGTTAGCGCCTTGTTGACTTCATTGCGCATTTGGGCGAGTTGGTTGAATTTAATGGTCTTGTCAACAACCGCCAATATACTCTTAATTTGCCCTATGGCTAGCTCGATTGACTTCTTCGCGACTGCAACCTCTGGAGCAGCGGCATCGCCTAGGCCAGCATCAAGAAGGCTCGACAGTTCCTTTTCATCTGGCAAGAGTCCAACAATATCTTTGGTCGGCGTACCCCGCGCTTTATCAACAGCTGCACATAGCTTATCATAGCGCTCTTTAAGGGTTTTGAGACGAGCGGACTCACGATCAACGTCTTGCTTTAGGCGTTCATTGTTTGCTGTCTCGGTGGCTATGGCATCCTTAAGTCGCACCTCGGTTTCTTCCCCAAATTTTGAGAGGCGATTGGCAAACTCAGAAAGCTTAGTCGCAGCATTGTTAAAGTCTGTGAGGAGGGATGAGACTGCATCATTCAGCTCGCCTTGCAACTGTGCCCGTTCGGTGTTAGCTTGCTCAGTAGAAATTTGGCCCGTGCGTTGGGCTTCGTCAATCTTACCAATGTCTTGTAGAAGCTCTTGGACTACCTTCGTGGCGTCCAACGAGACTGGCAGCAAGGCAAGAGTCTCGGTGATCTTTGTCTCAAGGTCGTCTGCTACCACGGCGGCGAGCGTAAGGCGATCGGTAAGGTAGGGATATGCTCCATCGCTGATCGCAGGAACGCTTCGCTTAATAGTTTTGACAGAATCTGCCACAGACTGAAAGTTCGGGATACTAGCTTTAGAATTGGAAAACTGCATAGTGCTCATGATGACCTTATCCTATGTTTGAAAAGTGTTTGGAAAGCGTGGCTTGTACGCGGAAATATATCGAGGTGAGCTTTCACTGGGAAGTGTAGGTTTTTCTGAACTCCTCTATAGCCTGGTCAAAGACATTCGAAAGCTTGGCGCTCATGTCACCCACGATCTCCCACGGTCGGACAATGTTTTTAAAATCACGAAGAAATTTACTCAAAGTATCGCTGTCCTTGACCTTACCCAATTTGGTTAACGATCCATCAATGTTTGCGACCATATCACTCCACATCGAGTCGAGGTGCGATAGGGACTGCTCAGCATCTAGGAGACGCATTTCAATATCTGTAAATTGGGTTGCAAACTCATTGAGTATGCCCTGTACCTCCTGTTTCCTCTTGATATCTTTGGAGATCTTCTCCAGCTCCGCGATCTTTGAGTTCTTTGTTTTCCGAGCCGCCTCGGCCTTAGCGCCAAAAATGCCGCCTGTAATGGCGATACCAATAATTCCGCCTAGGATACCAGTGAATGCAAGCCCGACATACTTGTCGTAGTCTTTCCTCAGTTGATTGATCTCTTTTTCAAGGATATCAATATCCCCTTGGAGTTTTATGATCTCAGTATCCGACATGGCTTTCTTTGCTAGCTCTTTCTTCCGTGAGAGCAATGGCTCAAGACCCATCACTGTTGTGTTGTCCGATAGGGTGCCACCAGAGAGCTCGGTTTTGTAGTCACGCACTGCCGTAAGCACCCTGCGCGTCTCTTGCTGGCGATCGAGGCAGAGTTCCTTTAAATCTGCCATGATTTCTAACAATGTCTTTTGAATTGCATTGTCCTTGTTACTAATTGGGATTTTTACATTCGGGTCGTCGACGGTTAGCGCCTGAATCATGTCATTATCCATACTGTTGATAGTATCGGTGACGTCTTTACCAACATTAACGATCTCATCCGATGCGTATTTGAGTTTAGAAGCCTGGTCTCTTACCAGATTCTCGACTGGTGTCCAGCGGTGAGCATGGTCAGTGATCTTTTTGGACAAATCGATGATGTCTCCAGGCTCAAGCCCAGTAATGCCTGTGCTGTTGCTGCTGATGTCTTCGATGCGCTGCGGTAGCTTCCTGGCAGCGCGGACATACAGCAAGATTTTGATTAGGTCGTCGGCAGTAAAGATGCCAGCTGAGCGACCGCCCTCAAATTTACTGCCTGTGAGCAGACTTATCATCACGACTGGAGCCTGTCCAGCCTGAATAATCTCATAATCAATGGGTACGGAACTGTCAACAACCATTTTGATTTTTTCTCCCAAATTATCAGGATTAAGTCGAACTTAAAGAGCAATTTATCTTATCTCAACAGCCAACACAACCAAAGTTTACCAACTTAAGGAAAAAGTTAGTAAAATTCCCCAAGTCCTTACCCCGCCTAACTTCCAGCCCCTCCATCCTCCCGCAAAAATCCTTAACTTGGGAAAAATCCCCAACTTTACCAACTTAAGCCCAAGCCTTGTCAGAACATCCTGACAATCTTCCCACTCTCCAACCCAAAACTTTTGATTCATACCCAAGACCCCAAAAACAGCAATGCCAGCATCCCACCTTAGCCATCTCCACAGACCAGAAACCCACCCCACCGCAGAAACGAGAAAAACCTCTTGCCTCCGCAACCCTGGGATGATTCCATAGCGATAAACCGATAATGAAAAAAAGCCAAGCCTTAACGACCCTGAAATTAACCTTAAAACCCGAACACCAAAAGCTGATCGAAGCGAAACTAAGTAGCTGGTTATAATTAAATTAAAAATGGATTTTGCCTTTAATCCCCCCTTGATCCCCCCTTGATCAGGGGGGTGCCGATAGGCGGGGGGATCCCCCCTGCCCCCCTTGATAAGGGGGGTGTCTGACAACTTTTAACGCCTACCTACTTAAATACAGGGCGTTATGCCAATCCAGATGAAATCATTGCCGAAGCTTTGCAATTACTCAGTAAACGCGATCGCTATCAACAATGGGCAATCGAGTTTGATCCCCCTAAATCCCCCGTTCGGCTGAGCTCACGGCCGAAGCCTTAAAAAAGGGGACTTTCTTGAAGAGGCGAAGGAATTGATGGAGAAACCGCGATACAATCAGCGATCGCCCGATAAATCTCTATAATATTCTATAAATATCGAGTATTCCCCCATCCCAAACCAGCCATGACAGCCAAAGAACAACTCCTACAGGAAATCGAAAAAAGCTCCGAGCCACTCCTACAAGAAGTTCTCGACTTCCTCTTGTCGGTACGCTCAGAAAAATATCCTGAAACTCGTAAACCCATCTGGCAAATCGCTCAGGAAATTATGGCTGATGTTCCGCCAGAAATTATCGCTCAACTCCCCACCGACGGAGCCGAACAACACGATCATTATCTTTATGGCACACCAAAACGTAAAGAATGAAAATAATTTTTGCCGATACCTTTTACTGGATAGCGTTGCTTAGTCCTAGAGACACTTGGCATCTCAGAGTCATCGAATGGAGCCAATCTAACCCTCATGTATCGCTAGTGATGACAGACGGTATTGTTGATGAAATTTTTGCTCATTTCTCCAAACAAGGCGACATTATGCGCGGTAAGGCCGTAGAACTTTATCACAGTATTCTTGATGATCCCAGCATTCAACTAATTTCTTACCATCAAGAACTAAGAAAGCTAGGAATATAACTTTATGCCAATCGTCTAGATAAAGGCTATAGCCTTACCGACTGCATTTCAATGATGGTGATGAAACAAATGGGAATTTATGAAATACTCACCCATGATAAACATTTTACCCAAGAAGGTCTAACTATTCTTTTTTGATAACTCAGACAGAATCCCATTATTGATCTCCACAAAATCGGGCATCGTCGGAAAATTAAAGAAGAATAACCGAGATCATTAGAATTAGGCATCGTTGGGAAATTAAAGAAGCATAACCGCGATCGCCTAACCCTAACTTTCAAGAACAATATAGACTCTTTTCTGCCGAACCTCTTAAATTCAGACTAAACTAGACTATCACTGCAATATCATAGACTTAGTTAAGAAAATTGTTAGAGAACCTTAACCATGCTCAAACATTATGACGTGACCATCGAAGGCGATCATATCCAATGGCTAGGGGAAAAACCCAAAGCACAGACCCTCCGCGCCATCCTTATCATTGAAGAAGAACCATCTCCCTCGACCCAGGTAAAACGCACGACCCCTGCTCATTTAATCGGTAAAGGCAAAACCTTAGGGGATATTGTCAGTCCTATCGTGGATCAAGAAGATTGGGAATGTAAAACTTCCGCCCCTTCCCCGCAAACTAACAAACCGATTTGGGAAATCGCCGATGAAATAATCGCCACCATCCCTGAAGAATCCTTTGACCAGATCCCCACCGATGCGGCGGCCAACTTGGATTACTATCTTTATGGCAATTCTCCTCAAGAATAATGCAGACCCTCTTCGCCGACACATTTTATTGGGTTGCCTTGATTCATGCTAAAGATCAATGGCATAGACAAGTGCGAGCTTTTAGTACGTTAATTCAAGATTATTCTTTAATTACAACCGATTTAGTCTTGGTGGAATATCTCAACTTTTTTGCCAAATTTGATCAACCCATGAAACAAGGTGTCGTCAATTTCTATCGCCAAATCCGAACCTCTCCAAATCTGCAAATTATTAGCGTTGATTCCTATTTAATTCAATCAGGTGTAGAACTTTATGCCAACCGTCTAGATAAAGGCTATAGCCTCACAGATTGCATCTCTATGATTGTAATGAAACAAAGAGGCGTTATAGAAGTCTTAACCCATGACAAACACTTCACCCAAGAGAACTTTCGGATTTTGTTCCAAGATTCTAATTTTAATAATCTTACTTAGAATTTGATTGCTTAGAGCAGTATTTCATTATTTATCTCCACAAAATCGGGCATCGTCAGGAAATTTATCAAGCATAACAGCAATAGCTATAATATCGAACATCTCCCGTCCCCAAAACTCCCTACTCCCTTGACCAGCAATGAAAAGCGTCACCTCAAGTAAATTACAAAATAACCTAGACCAACTGCTCGATGAAATTCTCAACACAGGAAAACCCCTAGAAATTGAGCGCAACGGCAAACGATTAATCATTAGTCCCGTTGAAACCGTAGATAAATTACAAAAATTAATTTATCGTCCTCAAGCCATTATTGGCGATCCCGATGATCTTGTACAAATCAGTTGGGAACAGGAGACAAACCTTGATTTACCTTGATACTCATATTGTTGTCTGGCTTTATGCAGGACTAACTGCTAAATTAAGCGATTGCGCCAAACATCTAATTAACGAGAATTAACTCTATATTTCGCCGATAGTAAGGCTAGAGTTACAATATTTATACGAAATTGGGCGAATTACTGAAAAATTAGACGACATTGTTCTAGAATTAGTAAGTTGCCTTGATTTAAAGGTATGTAAAAAAGATTTTAATTTAATTATTAATCAGTCTGTCATTATTAACTGGACTCGTGATCCCTTTGAGCGCTTAATTATTAGTAACGCTTCAGTAGATAACCATATTTTGCTAACCAAAGATTATCACATTTTAAATCATTATGAAAATGCCGTATGGGATTAATCACAATCTATGGGAAATTGATGAAGCATAACGGCGATCGCATCATTCAATCGCTAAATAACGATAGACTCCCATAGGTTAAGTACATAATAACTGTTCAAGGAGAATCATCGGTGATCTCACCTAGTTAAAATCCTGACTCCTAGCGCAAACTTTAAATATTGTAAAAAAAGTAATTTTTTGTATTCCCACTGATTACCATAATGGAAAATTCTGCTAATCTCTATGTTGATGAGACAACTTATGGAACAGTCAAAGGGTAAATCCTCTCGCCAGCGCGGCGTAATCCTAACCTCCATCGGCTACCAAAAACTGCACCGTGCTAAAGTGAATTGGGAAATAAAACAAAACACTCGCTGCACCTTAGACATTCTTAGCCAACAAACTGGACTGACTGCCAATACTCTCAGTAAAATTTTTAGTCGCTCTGTCGCCGTTGATAAACGTAGTCTGTACGTCTGCTTTTCTGCCTTTAATCTCGATTTAGACGGTCAAGATTATTTATCCAGTTTTACCCTTGCCTACAAAGACGGCCAATTTTCACATTGGGGGATAAATATGAACTGTTAAAAAGAAGGTGACAGCTAATAAAATCCCACTGACTAGGGTGGTGACAGTCTCGACAATCGGCGCGGACTCGGATTTATCTCTTTTGGCCAAAACACTGACCAAAGCGCTGTGAAAGGGTCCGTTAATACCACCGAGGAGAATTAACAGAAAACCGGGGATAACGTAGGCAAAAGCGTAGGCGTTTACCACTGGCCCAACACCGTAAGCAGCGGTGATTACCTGTTCGCGGACTAAACCAAAAACCTTACTGATTAAGGTGGCAACGGCGACAATTCCAGCAATACCGGCTAAGGAACGGGTAGCTTTCTTACTAATGACGACACCTCGAAAGAAAACAACTGCATTGATCGATTC
>NZ_JBLZRT010000142.1:0-1135 GCF_048564745.1 Microcystis sp. | reverse complement strand
GAAAATATTCGCCAATGGTTGTTGAATATTTTCACACCAGCGGTGTAACTGTTGGGTACTCAGGTTTTCGATATTGTCCGAATTCACCATCAACAGTAGATGACTACCGCGTGCGATGTTTATTCGATGTAAATCCGCGGTCAAGGCCGTGAACGCCTGACGAGCAGACGCATCGTGAGGCATGGCAAACATGCGCAGCGTCGATGGACCGCAATCGGCAGCCAACGTCTCGACAATTGCTTCGGGGGCGGTGCCGCTGCATATTAACGTCGCGGTATCGTCTTCAGATAACGCCGACAAAAACTGACGAGCAAAAATTTCCGCATCGCTCGCACGGTCCAGGGCAATCCAATATACCCCGCCTGCGCGTAGCAACATTTGCTCATCCTGCAGATGCCGGATGGCCAACGTGACATGTCCCACAGCCTTCTACTCCAATCGTCCCAATGCACGAAAAACACTCAACCCGAATGGTTAAGAATCGGCAAAATTTGAAGGCCGCTAACAAAGAGACAATGAGACAATGAATATCCAGGCATCGCTATCGGCGGCGAAACTCGTCTCAATAAATGATAAAAACTTTTATCAATCAACTAAGCCAGAGAAACCTATCACCGCGCCAGGGCGTGATGGCCATTTTGCAGCGCGCGAATAATGTGGCACCCGGCTGGCGGTGTCAATATTTTGTGGGGAAGAGTTTAGAGTCGTAGGGACAGACGGCGAAAGTTAGTCATTTTATTGGCGCCTTTAATCTGTTAATGAACGATTATTACTGGCGAGCTATCGACGTGTACGAGCGGGTTACTTTGTGGCGTCACGATTGAGATCAATTTCGTGATCAGCTGTGTGGAGCACAGCAAAATTCATATCGTTATTCATTAACGGTATTTAAATTTAATTTCTTATATCTATAAAGTTACACCCCTGCGTACCTGCCGACCAATCGGCGCGCCGCACGACACGAACCAACACGGAACCTCCGTGAGTTTCTGATCGACGCGCGCGCCCTTGAGCGTGCCGTGCGTGGGAGTGATTTATGTCTGCAGCTTCAGCATCGCCAAGCATCGCGCCACAATTCTTCGAAGTCCGCCCGTTCAGCGGGGCGGTGGGTGCCGAGATCGTCGGTCTCGATTTG
>NZ_JBLZRT010000141.1:0-20661 GCF_048564745.1 Microcystis sp. | reverse complement strand
GTAATTCTTGGGCTGCCCATTTCTCCATTTTTTTGCTTACCTCCACCTTGATTCCTTCTTTCAAAACTATACCTATCAATCGTTTCCCCTTTTTTTAAGTTTCTTCTCTTTTTGTTAAGAAAGATCCGACTAATGGATAGCCCCCTTGATAAGGGGGGTGCCGATAGGAGGGGGGATCTGACAACTTTTAACGCCTACCTACTTATCAGTTATCAGTTATCAGATTTGAGTTTTAAGTGTGCAGTATTAAATAGAAGTTTCCTACTGTCTTTTCACTGATTACTGTTTACTGTTCACTGTTTACTGTTCACAGCAAAAAACTCCCCACAGCCTACACCCAGCCTAGACTTTAACCTCGTTGTCACCCTTTCAGGGCGGAGATGCTGATGGTAGTGACGAGCCTGCGTTCTCAGAACCGCAATGTTTTGCAATTTATGACCGAGGAACCCTTCGCGCCTTTGGGAGGAGTAGTAATTCTCCCTTTCTGCTACCCCAGGAGAGTCCTTCCACAGAATCAATGCCACTGGCTGCTTGCCCCCCCCCTAAATGGTTACATACGCTACATAATCTGTTATCATTTAGATACGGTGATTCTTCTGTCCGTTTTGTACCGATAACTCCTGATTGGATAAGCCTTTCCACTTAGAAGATGTACCAGACTGAGCCTGAATCTGCCGTATGTATAGAATTGTTGATTGGGAATCTTTATTATGACATTGCAGGAAGGCACTTACACCTGGGAATACGGCGACACCACCCAGGCTCTCTGGTTCACCGCTTCTTACAACACAGTCACAAATCAATGGACTGTTGATATGAAGAAGGGGTCAATGGACCTCAACGCATTCTGGTGGTCGAATGGCGATAGCAACGCGGATGGGACTATCAGATTGTTATCGAAGGATAACAGTCTCAATATGAATGGGACTGGTATCGTCTGGGATGGGTACGACAAGATTTCCGATACGGGGTTAACGGGAACGGAGCATAATGGCAGCAATCTTCTGACTGCCGGTAATATCTATACTTACAGCTACAGCAAGGACCAAGGGGTAGAGATTGAATCGTTATTGGCTCAGGGTGTTGTAGTCCTTGGTATCCGGGCCACATCCGTCAATGGCACTGGTGGTATCAAGGCGGTAGATGGGCAATTTGTTTTCGTTCCCTACGACAATACCCCACCCACAGTGACAGTCGATATTGTTGATGCTTCGTTGAACGACGCAGACAACAATTCTCTAGTCAGCTTTGAATTCAGCGAAACTGTGAATGGCTTCACAGCCGGTGATGTGAACGTCAGCGGTGGAACCCTGAGCGACTTCACCCAAGTGGATGGCAACAGCTATACGGCCATCTTCACGGCCGACGACGCGGTGGAAACCACCGGCTCGGTGTCCGTAGCAGCGGCCAGCTACAGCGACGTGGCAGGTAACACCGGTGGAGCCGGCTCGGATACGGTGACGATTGATACGCTCAATCCTACCCTCGCAGTCGATATTGTTGATGCTTCGTTGAACGACGCAGACAACAGTTCTCTAGTCACCTTTGAATTCAGCGAAGATGTCACCGGTTTTGACAACAGTGATGTGAACGTCAGCGGTGGAACCCTGAGTGACTTCACCCAGGTGGATGGCAACAGCTATACGGCCATCTTCACGGCCGACGATGCTGTGGAAACCATTGGCTCGGTGTCCGTGGCAGCCGATAGCTACAGTGACGTGGCCGGTAATAATGGTGGAGCCGGCTCGGATACGGTGACGATTGATACGCTCAATCCGACCGTGGGCATCAGCTTTGGCAGCTCACCGCTCACTGGCCAAAACTTTAGTACTACAGTTACCTTCCAGTTCAGCGAAGCCGTAAGCGGTTTCACCGCCAGCGACGTGACCCTGACCAAGGGGGTGCTGAGCAACTTCACTAGCGTTAACGGCGATACCTACACCGCCACCTTCACCGCTACTGACTTCCAGTCGCCAACGGGAACAGTGGCAGTGTCCAACGACTATTTCGATACCCTTGGCAACCAGGGTGTTGCCAATTCGGCCAACATCGCTATGACCGTGGGCGGCGGTCCTGACCCGAATGATGGTCCGTCTGGAGGCGATAGTGTGATTGGCTCAGGTACAATTGGCGCGGATTCCATCACCGGATCAACCGGCAACGACAACCTTAGCGGCCTCGACGGCAACGACACCATCAATGGCGGCGACGGCAATGACACTATCAACGGCGGCACCGGCGCCGACATTATCAGGGGCGGCACCGGCAACGACAACATCATCGGACTCGGCGGCTTTGATCTGATCTACGGCGGATCTGGCAATGATACCATCAATGGTGGTAATGGTAATGACACCATCGTCGGCGGGTTCGGCAACGATTCCCTCACCGGTGGCGGCGGCGACACCTTCCGGTTTCTGAGCATCTACGACCAGCAGGATGTGATCACCGGTTTCAACGACACCATCGTGTTCGATATAACCGGTGCCAGCGCCTTCACAGCCTTGGGTAACGGGGCTTTGGGAACCACAACCTACACAGGTGCAATTGCTGGCGGTTACCTCACCTACAGCGGCGGGGTACTCTCCTACGATGCCGATGGCTCTGCGGGATCAACCTTTAGTCCGTTGGCGATTGTCACGTTGACCGGAACTCTCACCCCCACCCTCTCCGACACCAACGTGCTGTTCCAGGCGCTCTAGCTTAAGCAGGCATTCCCCGCCTTATTTCTCCAGCCCCTGCTGGCCATTATTGCGGGGAATGTTCTTAACTTCTTCTGCTCTGCACCTGCTGGTAATGATTTGGTAGTAAATGTTGATGGATGCAGCGACAAGGGTTAAAGCCTATAAAAGTTTATCTCAAGTGGAGGAGGCATTTCGCTGTTATAAGTCAATTGATTTAAGGGTACGTCCTATCTATCATTATCAGGGTGATAGAATCAAGGCTCATATCTTTTTGTGTATGTTGGCTTATTATGTGGAATGGCATTTAAAACAGTGCTTGGCTCCTTGGTTATTTGAGGATAAAGAAATTGATGATAGTTCTCTGAATGTGATTAAAGCTAGTCGCAGTGAATCCGCTCAATCTAAAGAGAGAAAAAAACCGAATCAAGACAACCTCCCTGTGCATAGTTTTCGGACTTTGTTGGAAGAACTGGGGACAATTTGCTTGCATACAGTAGAATGTACGATTAGATAAGGAAGTTATCGTTTTTCTAAGATATAGTCATTTCAGATAAGTCTGATACACTCTAGACCGACAAAACCCTTATGAACTCTGGGATTGATATTCTCAATCTTAATTGAAATGACTATAACTCGACCGACTGAACTGCAACAATCATGCGTTAGATTTATTAGGGGTTTCCCTAATTTGTACCCAGTAAAGGGGCGGCGGAAATTCTTTTAATCCCTCCTACAGCACAGGTTATGGCCTTTTGTCAACGGGGAAGTTCGGATATATCATTCCAGTCAGACCTTTCTAAAGTAAAGGGATTGGGGAAGATTTAGCTAATCTCAGGATAGACGGTTAAAATGCCTCTTAGCTTAACTGCTATAAGAATTCATCTTTCTATCGTATTGAGGACGACAGGGGCTGCCCCAAGCGACCTTTTGAGCGGGAATATCAGCAAATACGCTGCTTCTTGCCCCAATAACAACATTAGAGCCAATTTTTACCCCCGGAGCCAAAAAACAATCGGCCGCGATCCATGTACCATTACCGATGAGGATGGGAGTGGTTTTTAAGCCAAAAGAGCGATCGCCGGGATCGTGACTGCCAGTGCAAAGATAGCATTTTTGAGAAATCACACAATGACTGCCGATGGTAACGTTATCTAAGCTATAAATCACCACATCATCGCCGATCCAAGTATAATCGCCGATCGCCACTTTCCAAGGATAAGTAACCCTTGCCGTCGGGCGAATTTTCACCCCAAGGCCGATTTTAGCCCCAAATAGCCGCAAAACAGCGCAGCGAAAGCTGTCCATCTGGTGCAAACTGAGGGGGAAAAGAATCCCCTGTACTAACCACCAAAGTAGGATAATTGGATTAGAACGACCGCGATCGAACCAAGATTGATCGTAGGTACGCAGATCTAGCCACGCTTCCTCATCGGTGCGGATTTCTGGGGACATAAAACCTATTTAATCATTTCTGCGGGTTGAGGTTCCGAGGGTTTAATCGGAGGATTAGTATGGGTATTAACGTTTAATTTACCGCCAAATCTCCGTAATTCGTACAATTTAACCCCTATTTGGTATTCGTACTGACTCAAAAGACGACCGTAGATGTAACCAGCTTTGCCATCCAAGAAACCGAGACGGATAAAATAAAAGAGAATAAAGCGCAGTAGCGGTTTAAAGGGCAGTTTTACCCAAATTTTCTTTAAAAAACGTTTTCTCTGCACTGCATCACCGAACAGGTGCGCTCCGATCGTACCACTTTCGTCATTACCCGTGAGAATATTGTAATAAACCCGGGCCTCCCAGTTGGAATAACGATTATGTCTTTCTAACCAATGATAGATATCGCGGAAATCGATGTGCAGCATATCATTTTTGAGATAGCCCACCTTGCCATCGAGGATAACGTGTTCGTGAACTTCGTTATCTCCCGTGTTGGGGATATCTTCCGTGTTTAAATTCTCGTATCTACCCGACTTATGTTTAAATAAGCGCAGATTCCAGTCGGGATACTTGCCACCATAACGGATCCATTGTCCGAGGAAGAAGACACGACGATTGAGATAATAACCGTTATAGTTGGGATCTTGAATCACGGTGGCGATTTCGTCCCATAGTTCGGGGGTGATTCTCTCATCACAATCGACGATTAATACCCATTCGTTGCGAAAAGGCAGATTATCGAGGGACCAGTTTTTCTTTTTCGGCCAACGACCATTAAAATAAAATTGGACTACATTAGCCCCATAGTTGGTAGATAGTTCGATCGAGCGATCGCTACTTTGGGAATCGACGACAAACACTTCATCAGCCCTAGCAACACTCTCTAAACAGGCGGGAAGGTTAGATTCCTCGTTTTTGGCGGGAATCAACACCGAAACGGGAATTTTTTCTGATTGACTAAACATTGGTACACTGTGGCTAGGTAGAGTGTTCGCATCTTTCCTTAAAACCCTTAGTTACTCAGAAAGGGAGAACTAGGACTTAAGATTTTTTTTCAATCATACTATACCTTATCTGCTTTTTTCCGTCATTCTCCTGCTCTTCTCTCTAAATTTCTAACTGCGAAATAGACGACTATACTGGGTTTCGTGGTTCATACTGGCAAAACTTAGCCCCCAACTCCAACTGCTTAGGTTTTCATCGGCTAAACTGATAATATCTGCTGTTGCTGTTAATAAACTGGGCTGTAAACCGATCAGAAGTGCTTGTCCTGGGGTTTGTCCAAGGGGAATTAAACGCAATCCTGCATTGATTAAATTACTTGCCCAACTGTGTAAATAGCCTAAAACCGCCAATTCTTCCCCAATTTGCCAATGACTTGCCCCGATCGCAAAAGCGGTGGCATAATTAGCCTGTTCTGGTAGATTATCTCTGGCCGGTGCTAACTCCCGCAATAGGTTTAACAGCGATCGCCCCATTTGCCAGCTTTGCTGTCTTAATTCGGCCGTTTCCCGCGTTGCCGATAACCAATTATCCCAATAATTAAGTTTTGTAAAATCCTCTTGACAAAAACAACGATATACCCTTATCAAAACAGCCGTTTCTAAGCGAATCGAGCCTTGACAAAGCGATCGCTCTAACCAATCATTTAAGCTGGCACTATTGGAGATAATCCCCTTTTCGACGAGGGTTTCTAGCCCTTCGGAATAACTATAGGCCCCCACGGGTAAAATGGGACTAGCCAATTGTAATAAACGCAAAAGTTCTTTTTGATCGAGCATAGAAAACCGAGAAAATTGTCCTTAACACAATCAGGGAAATGCTTGGCGCTTCGGTATGTAGATCGAGCCTGTAGAAAGCGGCACTCTGTGAATTATACCGTGGTTAATAGCCACAATTATAAACTACTATACTTATGTCCTCACGAGAACAGCATTTTCTAAAAATAAATCTTGTCGTTCTCCTCTTGATTTTAGCTTTGATTGCTGGGGTTGATCGGGCAGAATTACCCTCTAGTCTTTTGTTTTATCCTCCCGCTACTCCCCCAACTCCGATCGCCGGTTTATTAACCCATTCTTTTCAGTTTCTTTGTTGTTTACCTCCGATTGTTTGCCTTTTTAGTTATGATTTATTGTCCCGCAAGACAAGTTTCAATAATTCTTACAATTTTTTACTTTTTTCTGGCATAATAACGGGACTAATTGCCATCAATGAAATCTTCAGAATTCATATCATTCTTCTCTATTTTAATATTCCCAAATTCTTGACTATCTCTGTTTACGGCCTGGCAATTCTGATTTATGGTTTAGTATTTTGGCGGCGAATAAAACAAACTTCTTACCAAATTTTAATCATCGCTTTAGCACTTTTAACTTTTGCGATTACTATCGATCTTCTCCAGATTAATAATCAAGGTTTTGCTAGTCTAAGTGAAGGAATTCCTAAACTGTTAAGCGCAGTGAATCTGGCCAGCTATTTTTGGGATGTATCTTTTCAAGAAATTTCAGACAAGATAAAATCCCAATAAATTACCCATTTATCTGTTTAACCAGATGCAAGATTTCGGGAAGAATCAGTTTTTCTAGGGCTAATTTAACGGCATTAGTGGAACCAGGAAGAGAAAAGACTAATAAGTTTTGATAAACCCCAGCTATTGCCCTCGATGCCATGGCACGGGAGCCAATTTCTTGATAGCTGAGATAACGAAATAATTCGCCAAAACCGGGCAAAGTAATCCTTAATAAAGGTACTAAAGCATCATAGGTGGTGTCTCTGGGAGCAATACCCGTACCCCCATTGAGAATTAAGACTTTTATCTGATTTTGATTGCTAATCTCTGGTAAGATTGCTTGAATTTGTAAGGGTTCATCAGGGATAATTAAGTATAGGCCGATATCATGACCCGATCGAGTTAGTAACTCTTGAATTATTTGGCCACTCCTATCCGTCTCTGGGGTACGAGTATCGCTCACCGTGACTACGGCACAGCTAAGGTGAAGGGGGGTGGTGTCGGGATGGGGAATAAAGGTCATAATTAGCGATCAGATGAGAGTTCGAGAAAAACAAGCATTAAGAACAAATGTATGTATTGGCTGGTCAGTGCAGTCACCCTAGAATAAAAAACTTAACTTTGGCAAATATTGCCGATTTTTGCCAGTTTTTGGCACTTTTTCGCTGGTAATGACGACAAAGTAAAAGGAGCTTCTAGAGAACAGATTATCCCAAAATAACAAAATCGAGATTATCATCTAAGTTGGTATAGATTATGACTGGAATTATGAGTCAACTCAGTCCCCTACAAGCCGAACAAATCAAGGAAATCGGGACTTATTTACGTCAAAAACGAGAAGAAAGCTGCCTGAGCATAGAAGATATCGCCGCCCTGACGATGATTAGATTGCCAATGCTAGAAGCGTTGGAAACGGGGAATTGGGAGAAATTACCAGAATTAATTTATGTCAAGGGATTTATCAAACGCTACGGTGATGCCCTAAAAATTGATGGTAAAGCTTTAGCCGATCGCTTGTCTCCTAGTGCGGAACAATTAGCTCAAGAGGTAACTATCCCCAAAAAACTGCCCACAAAAGCTACCCCCATCCCCAAGGCTGAACCGGCTGCCCCAAAAGCGGAACGAGTGAAACCAGAAAAACCAGCCCCAGAAACTAGCCCCCAACCAGCTAAATCGACCTTTTTCGGGATATATCTCTGGCTAGGCTTGCTGGCGGGTATATTTTGTGGTATTGGCTATCTTTTCCTCCGTCCCCCTCTCTCTAACCCCCCTGCCGTTACTCCCTCTCCTTCCCCCGTGGGTTCCCTCGCACCGGTAGTCTCTCCTGCGCTGGTAGCCTCTCCTTCCCTTTCTCCTCAGCCAAAAGTTCCCCTCTCGGCCCGGGTAACTATTGAACAGGCCGCTTGGGTAAGGGTAATTGCCGATGGCAAAAAAGTCCATGAAGGCAATCTCCAACCCGGGACTAAACAAACTTGGACAGCCCAAAAGAGTTTAAATATTCGATCGGGCAATGCTGGCGCTGTTAAAATCTCTCTTAACGAAAACCCTGCCCAATTAATGGGTAAAGCTGGCCAAATCGGCGAAATCACCCTAACTGCACCTCCTCTCAGTGATCAGTAAACAGTAATCAGTGAACTAAAAACTCACATCTGAAAACTGAAAACTGACTCCTGATTAGGCTGCATCATCCCAGATGGGGGTAAGGGTTTGATAATCGTAGCGGGAAGCGTTGGGATGACAGGTGACACAGGTGGTGTGACCGAGAGGAGTGGGTAAATTGACCCTAGGATGCAAAACCTTTAGATAGCTGGACTGTTCAATTAAGAGGGGAACAAAAGTAGTCTCGGTAAGAGGGCGGGAAGAATAACTGAGATAATCCCAGATAAGACGCTGAGTAATGCCGACAATTGGTTTTAAACGGATACCATAGTGAGAATTAGGATTTTCTAGGATTTTTTTCCAAGTTTGACTCGGTAGGATGCTGGGAGGAATGGCAATATGGCAGGTGGCACAATTTTCTAGATAGGTTTGCTCTCCAATTTGATAACGATTTAGCAATGTATCCGAGGAGGGAGATTGGGCGATCGCTGGTTGTTGAAGTAGCGAAGCCAGTAGAATACCCCCTAGAATACTGAGGAGAAAGAGGATCAGAAAAAAAATCGATTTCACTTGACCGCTGGAAGGCATGACTGGGATGACGAGTAATTGAACACAATTGTGACACTCTCGCCATCACAATGCAAAGCTGTGTGATGGGAGATTCTTGCTTCACAGAAACCTGCTTTTTGAGACGAATCCCAAGGAGTCTTACAGTCTCTCCACAAGTTTAAACTCCTGACTGCCCATCAGTATTTGGGAGCTTCTGGTTTATGTGTGGAAACGAGGTCTATACTGATATTTTCTAGTTTCTTCTGCGGCTCGACTGAGCGTTCGACTGAGCTCACGCCGAAGTCATCGCCGAACGTCAAAATAGCCCTAAAAGTCTTGCTTGATAGGTATTTCACGGTTTCATAAGCAAAAATTAAGTAGGTAGGCGTTAAAAATTATCAGATGCCCCCTTATCAAGGGGGGACTAAGGGGGGATCGGCACCCCCCTTATCAAGGGGGGACTAAGGGGGGATCAGCACCCCCCTTATCACGGGGGGACTAAGGGGGGACTAAGGGGGGATCAGAGGCAAAATCCATTTTTAATTTAATTATAACCAGCTACTTATAACACAAAGTCGAGAAGAGCCTCTTAACTTTTTTTGTATCAAAATTACTTGAACGGGGGCATTAAAAGGGGAGAATTAATCCCCCCATTAATTTAGACAAAGAAACTATTGACCGCAATAGTACCTAGCGCCGGTAAACTACCCGTTAACCCGGTGAGATTAATCACCAAATCATTAGCACTTTGGAAACCCCCCGTACCGTCGTTGATAATTAGGTAAGTAGAAGAACTATTATCCCGCACTAAAACAGCACTGTTAATTCCGAGAGCTTGATTTCCGGCTGTTGCCCCATTAGCATCGGTAAAAACGTTAGTAACAATGCTGTTAATATTGGTCGTGGTGCTATCTGTTGCCCGGGTAAAAGCGAGAGGGGCATTAATTGCCGCACCAAATTGACAAGGCATTACCCGTGCCATTAAGATTAAGCTAAACGGCTTTTACTTCGGATCACCGATATAGACTCCAAAAGGGTTATCGCTATTGGATCATGCAGGTTAAGCGCCGTTTAGCTTACCAGTACCAGTGAGGACGAGATTTTCTACGTTGTCAGAAAGGGTATAGAAAATGGAAACTCGCAGTGAAACACCTCGTGAAACTTGGCTGCAACCGATTGTCGCTCTTCTGGGAGAAGGGGAATTCGCCGAGGCTTATGCTTTGGCTGCATACTTTCCTAACACTCGCAATAGGCAACTCGTACAACTTGCTGCATTGTTGGGACAAAATAAGGTGACAGAAGCCAGCGATCTTTTGGGGGGATTATCTCGTTCTTAGTCACTGATAACTGATAACTGGTAACTGATAACTGAATAGAGTTTGTCAGCGAAACGTTTTTTTGTCTTTGCTGAAGCGGTAATCCGTTTGAGTTCTTTTTCTAGGGATTCGGGAATTTTTGTCCAATCAATTAGTTGGTGAACTTCAGGAAAAAAGAAGTATAAAAACGCTTCAAAATACTCGGTTAATGCTTCTTTCCAGGGTTCATCATAATTGGCGGTTGTTGGGTTCATGGCAAGTCGCTACCAATTGGAAAGTTAGGCACTCATCTAAATCTATTATTCCCCATAAATATCATCAATGCCACTTGTCGTCACAAAACTTCCCATTAGAGCAACCTACATCTACATCTTTGTCCTGTAGGGGCGAAGCATTCGGATAAAAAATCTACGGTTTCACCGATAGGTTATTGCCCGAATGCTTCGCCCGTACTTTTTGCCGCAAACCCTAGATAGAGTCCTATAGCAGCGGGCAGAAGGCAGTATTTTCGCCGCTTTTGCCCCCTTTTAGAGAGATTCTTCCCTCACGGAACCATCTTCTTGCACCCAGGCGAGATTTTTAATCATTCGATCGCGGGCATAGGTGCGAATTTGTGCCTCGCTGCGACCACCTAAATCGATCGCCACCCTCAGATTCGGATCACTGGTGCGAAGGGAGCGAGCCTTACTAAAAGTCGCTATCTGGGCGTTATTACCCAAAGGGATAAGCAACCAGTCGAGGGGTGGAGCTTGACTGGGTAAAGTCTGCCCTGATAATAGACTTTCGTGCAGTTCTTCGATATTTAGGGAAAAACCGATACCCGGAGCCGATTGGCCCTGGGGATGAAAAACGCCCAATAATTGATCATAGCGTCCGCCCTGGCCTAAAATACTGAGATTTTGCTGGTGATCACTAACCGCTTTAAAAACGATGCCGGTGTAGTAATCAAAGGTTTGAATCAGACTTAAATCGAGAATTAGGGGGAAAGGACTAGCGCGATCGGCATTAAGCAGCTCTACTAGGGATTTAAGGTTATTAACGGCTTTTTGGGCTGATTCTTCCTGGGCTAATACGGCCACTTGTGCGAGGACATCCTCAGGATTACCGCGCAGGTGAAATAATTGTCGGGCTTGCTGCCGGAGGGTTTCGTTGGGATAGGGAAGATTTTCGAGGCTAACGTAGTCGAGGAGGGCTAAACAGCGTTTCACCTGTTCGCGTAAGGGATCTGGAAAGGGAGAAAGTAGCGAACGAGTCAAACCCGCTTCTCCTAAAATAATCTGCCAGTTAGGGACGGCCAAACTATCGAAACAGTCAGCCAGGAGCAGTAAAATCTCGGCATCAGCTAGTAAACCGCCAGAAAAGAGCAATTCTACCCCTGCTTGATAGAATTCCACTTGACGACCGTGATAACTGGCGCTAGGGCGACGAAAAACGTTAGCCCGATAACAGAGACGTTGGGGATAGGACTCCCCACTCATGCGGGTGACGGCACTACGGGCAATGGAAGCGGTTAATTCAGGGCGTAATCCCGATAGTCCTTGACTATCCCCGTGGAGTTGGATCACGGTGCTGGGATCGATCGTACCGCCTGCGGTGAGGGTATCGAGCCATTCAATGGTGGAGGTGACGATCCTTTGATAGCCCCAACGCTGAAAGACAGACTGAAGGCGATCATTAATCCAGCCTTTTTGGGTAACTTCTAGGGGTAATAAATCCCTTGTCCCCGCCGGGGGTTGATGAATCATGGGAGTTTGCTAATCAAAATCGGTGGCACTGGTAGTCCTATTTATTCTTTTTACCACCAAATCGAGACCAAAAACCGCCCTTGCGCTCTCCTTCCTCTTTTTGTTCTTTCTGGTCTGGCATTTCAATCTTAGAATTAACTACTTTATCTAGTTCCCGTTTGCACCTAATCACCGTCGCATCTTGGGGGCTGGTTTTCCAGGCCCGGTTGATATGAACCCGGGCCATGGACAGTTGATTTTGTCGCAGGTAGGCTAAACCGATCAGGGCGTGACAGATGCCATTATCCGGTTCTTGCCGCAGGGCATCGCGCAATTCTCGCAAAGCTTGGGCGGGGTTATTTTCGTCAAGAGAGGCTTGGGCGCGGCGAATATAGCCTTCTAGGGGCGATTCTTTGCTTTTAGTCCGAGCTGACGTGGTGACAGCCGCGACCACTAACTCGGACTGGTTAGTATTGCCCTGGGAGATAAAGACTTTCGGGGTGGTTTTCCTGTTGCCCCGACCTTCGGTTAAGATCAGATAAACGAGATTGAGTTCACTGAGTTGGGCGATTTTCTGATAGGTATTTTCCAGGGCGGTATATTGATCGATCGCCAAAGATTGCAGGATTTTTTGATAGGCTAATTCGTAGTTAGCGCTAGATTGGGCTAGTTTTCTAGCTGGTTCACTACTGATGGTGATTTTACTCAAATCTCTCCCCATTGCCTTGCCCATTTGTGCTAAAACAAGGCGAAATTCTTCGCGAGATAGATCGTGGCTCAGATGTTCGTAGGCGGGGTTAACTAATTTTGAAAGTAACTGATTAGCCCGTTTCTTTTCATCGGTGGTGTAAGTGCGACAGGTATCAGGATGGAGTTTATAGGCGATTTTTAAGTAACGCTCGCGAATCTCCTCCTGTTCGGCATCGATCGAGACTCCTAAAATAGCGAAGTGATCGATTAAATCATATTGAAATAATCCCTGGGAAATTGGAAAAATCATAGAGAGTATCCTAACTTTAATCGAAATGATAATCGCAATAAATATTAAAAGAATTAAAACTGAAAGCTCCAAGAGGCCGCTTTTTGCAGAGCTTGGCTTAAGGGGGTGTGAATCTGTCCGTTAGTAGCCACGATTCGCCCCGTTTCTATCAAAAAAGGACTCTCATCGTAGGCGGTAATTTTACCCCCAGCTTCTTCGATCAGAATAACTCCTGCGGCCAGATCCCAGGGATTAATTCCTCGTTCCCAATAACCATCTAAGCGCCCACAGGCCACATCGGTTAAGTCTTTGGCAGCGGAACCGCTGCGGCGTACCCCTTGGGTCAGATGGGTGAGATAACAGAATTCGGCATAATTATTATCGGGGGTTTGACAGCGATCGTAGGCAAAACCCGTCACCAGTAAACTTTTTTCTAGTTCACCGGTCCGGGAGACATGGATAGGACGACGGTTCAGAGTGGACCCAAAACCCTGGGCTGCCCGAAATAGTTCCTTTCTAAAGGGGTTATAGATGACTCCCACTGCTGCTTTCCCTGCGATCAGTAGTCCGATGGAGACGACGGCTACGGGATAACCGTGGGCATAGTTGGTGGTTCCATCGAGAGGATCGATCGCCCAGAGATACTCGCTGTCCGTCCCTGGCCGTTTTCCCGATTCTTCCGCTAAAATCCCGTGTTTGGGAAAGTGACGGCCAATAATTTTGAGAATTTCTCTTTCTGCTCGACGATCTATTTCCGTCACTAAATCGCCCGATCGCCCTTTTTCTTCTATTGTCTCGATTTTGCCCCAATTATCGAGGATAATTGTTCCCGCCGCTAGGGCGGCTTCGGTGGCAATGTCTAGGTATTTTTCTAATTGGCTGCTGGTATCTAGCACGATTAATCCTGAATCTATTCTTCATCTAAGGGTAAACCAAAACGCACTTTCCCACGGGCAAAAAAGCGACCGAATTGCAGTTCATACACTTCATCTTCGTCTTGGGTGGCCACTTCCATATCGCTGCGGGCATAACTAACACAAAGTAAAGCATAACCTCTGGCTTTTAATTCCGGCGATAGTCCGATCGCTTCTGGTTGGTGGATATCTCCCGATAATACCCTGACCGCACAGCTGGTACAAGCTCCATTGCGACAGGAAAAGGGTAATTGATGACCCTGTTTTTCCAGACTGTGCAGTATATAGTTATCATCGGGAACGGTGGTGGTAATTTTTTCGCCCGTCTGACGATTGTTAACGGTGATTTGATAATATTTAGTCATAGTTTAGTTAGGCGGAAATTAAAGCTGTAATTCTAGATAGTTCGGAATTTAGCGGCTATTTTGATCAACCATCCTGATTATATCATCAATAATTGCTCAAATAGTCATCATCTTGACAATTATCCTTGGCAACTGTTAACTTTTCTTGGGTCACTTGCCAATTTTTATGGCTATTGAAAATTCATCTATTTTAATCTAACTACACCGTCGATAATTGAGATTTACTAGGAGCCAATTTGCACAATCGCATCTAATCCTTTCCCGATAATTTTAACTGCTGGGGGACGACTTTTCTGCACGGTCATCAGTAGAAAAAACTCCTCGCTACCCGTGGCTAAAATGCGCTTACCTGTATTAGTTTTCTCGACTTTTAAAGTCACGGGAGTGATAAAAGTTCCCTGCATAGTTGCGCCATTTTGAGTGATAGTAAAACTATTTTTTCCGAGAGTGACATTTCCCTGGGTATTCATCACCCAAGTTTTATTAATAAATTCTGGTTCATCGACTTTACCTAATAATTTATCCATCAAGACGAATAATCCGGGGGAACCAGAGGACAGGCCGTAATCGACGGCAAAAGAGCGAACTAGAGCGAAGCCGAAGGCTTGATTATCTCCTTTAACCCTGATTTTATCGGTTTTTAAGATAATTACTCCCGAACCATCGGGACTAGATTGAAACCCACATTCCGCACCCTCAACTGTCACATAAGCCCTCCCCCTCTAGAGACTTGAGTAAAAAGACTTAGCTGGTGAGGGTTTTCTCGTCGCCCGCTAGGGGGCTATGGAGACCCCTAATTATGAAAAAATAGAAATTGTTGGAAAACTTAGAGGATGTTTGAAAAGGGTCAGAGGGAAGGAGAGAATGAGGCTTTCAGGCATCGATCCCTAAGGACAGAATCATGCTTTCAGCCATCGGGGGGGACTTTCCAAACATCCTCTTAGCTTATTGATAAACGGGTTTATCTTGCCACAGTTTCCAAACGCCATTTTTCAGGGTTAAATGAAGGTTGCCGGTTAATAATTGCGGATCGATGGTTTCCTGACTAGGTGCGCTTGTACCACCTAGCCAAAGTAAGGGAATCGCCGCTAAAAAAGGAGATATTTTCATATTAAACAAGCTAGGGGAAATATCAGGTATTCCAGGAAGAATAATTTCCAAATAAATTGGTAGAATCGGCTGATTTCGCTTTTATCTTCTAAATTTACTCCGCGACTACGCCACCAAAGAAGAAGAAGTAGGAGCAGATGGGCGACAATAGCCAGAGAAGAATTAATTCCGTTTATCCCCAAGAGACCGACGGCAATCATCCCAGCATAACATAGAGAAATTGTCAATAGGGAAATTGTTAAGATTTTTTGAGGGCCGAGCAGCAGGGTAAAAGTGGTAATTTGGTAAATGCGATCGCCTTCTAGGTCAGGAACATCCTTGAAAATAGCGATCGCAACAGTGAAAACGAGAACAAAAGCTGTTAAAACCCAGATCGAGGGATAGATAGACTGATTTTGATTAATAACTGTGTTGTAGTGCAGAAAAAGACCTAAATTGACGATGACACCCCGGACGGTAAAAATACAGAGGGCTGCCCAGAGGGGAAAGCGTTTTAAACGCACTGGTGGCAAGGAATAGGCAGTACCGATGAGTAAACTAATCCCCACAGTGATTAACAGCCAAAAACCACCGATAAAAGCCAGTATAATTGCTAAAATACCAGTAAACCCCACGATCAACTGTCCTGTTAACCGAGAAAATTCGCCCTTGGCGAGGGGAAGCTGGGGTTTATTGATTTTATCGATGTCGATGTCTTCCAACTGATTTAAACCGACGATATAGATATTACCCGCGAGACAAGCGACCCAAGTGAGCAATAAAACCGACCAATGGCTAAAAAAATCGCTAATATTGCCCAAAGCAATTAAATACAGACTTAAAACACTCAAAGAAGTGCCGATAATCGTATGGGGACGGGAAAATTTCCAGAGACTCCCTAACCGGTCAAGAAAGTTAGGCTGGGGATGGTTAACTGGAAGAAAAGGAGCTTGATTCATCAGACCTCTTGCTAAAAATCAAAAATTGTCGTGGTTGGTGAGGGGTCGGTCGTCAGTAGTCGGTAGTCAGGAGAATTGGGAATGAATAATAATCAATTAAATGGTCTATTTACCGATTTTATGCCACTTAATCCTTATTTTTGACGTTTTTAAACCCTCAAAAATCAATTATGCCAGAGGTCTATCAAAAAAAATCAATCCTAGGACAAGTAATCTGTTAAAATGATAATCCAGACTCAAACCCTGTGGAGAGGTGGCAGAGTGGTTGAATGCGGCAGACTCGAAATCTGCTTTAGGGTCACACCTAACGTGGGTTCAAATCCCACCCTCTCCGTTGAACTGATAACTTAGTGCTGTCGTTAACGGTCTTAAGAGATATAGCGTTACTGTGGGTAGTTTCCGACTGGTGACTAGATTTAGACAACAAAAATAGACCCTGATTGTGAAGAGCAAAAGCCTTTCTAATCTCCTTAACTTCTTCACTTTTTCATGGCTAGGGTCAAACCATCCCCAATAGGAATAATACTGATATTGACCCGTTCATCCTGCTGAATTTTGGCATTAAGTGAACGGATAATTGTGGTGCGATTATCGGTGCTATCGGCTGCCGCTACCCGTCCCGACCAAAAAACATTATCGATGGCGATAATTCCGCCGCTTCTGACCAATTGTAACGCGCGTTCGTAGTAGCGATCATAATTACTTTTATCGGCATCGATAAAGACAAAATCAAAACTATTACTTTCTCCCCCGGCGATTAATTGATCTAAAGTCTCCAGGGCCGGGGCAATTCTTAAATCGATTTTATCGGCGACACCGGCCCGCTGCCAATAACGGCGGGCTATACTGGTGTATTCTTCGCTTAGATCACAGGCGATCAGCTGGCCTTGGGGGGGTAAAGCTAAGGCCACCACTAGCGCACTATAACCGGTAAAAACCCCTATTTCTAGGGTTTTTCTCGCCCCGATCGCCTGTACCAAAAAAGCCATAAACTGACCTTGTTCGGGGGCAATCTGCATGACTGCCAGGGGTTGAGAGGCAGTTTCTTGACGTAATTGAGCTAAAATCGGGATTTCTCGCAGACAGATAGATTGATAATAGGGATAAAATTGTCGATCGAGTCCAAGAGTTTGATTGGCCATAAAAAAATTCCTAGTGGATGGAGTTATCGGGTAAAATTCTCGGTAATCTGAAGTAAAGAGAGCGTATTGGTTGACCAAAAAGGAAGACTTGGCAGGAAGCAAATCATGATGAAACCCGACTCGGATCATTTCTTTAACGAAGATCTCGAACAGTTGTTAGAGAGTTTAGAAGACAAAGACACCGACGGTGACGAGAACCTAGACGAACTCAGCTTTTTATTTGAGCAGAGTTCCCCTCCAGCGACGAGGTATGGGGCTTCTCTTGACCAAACCCTGTCTTTCTTGCCCTTAGAACAGGAATTAGAGCAACTTTTTGGCGATAGCATCAATTGGGAAGAAGCCGCCACTAATGATCTTCATTCTACCCGTGGGACCGCTCCCAAGTCAGAACCAGAAGATTGGGATGAGCTAGAATCGCTGCTGTTAGAAAATGCAGCGATCCCAGACTCAGAAGCAATTATAACCATCAGCAACCCAAATTTTTACGACAGCCTCGAAGACTTAGAAGCTTTTCTGGAAAAACCCACTCCACCGGCGCAATCGCCACTGCCAGACATCTTTGAATCCCTAGAGGTCATCCTCTGGGAATCCACAGCAGCGGACCCGGTGGCGGCGGCGGAACCTGTCCAATGGTTAGAATCACCAGAAATTGCCTCAGAAAGCTCCCCAGAGGATGAATTCAAGGATTTAGAAAAACTCCTCGAAGAAACCAATCAGGTGGTGGCAGCGACTCCGGCCCCCAGTGTCAGTCCACCGGTTGGGTTAAATAACCCGCGTCCCCTTGTTGGTAAAGCTTTTGAACAGACGACGCGGGTGCCGATCAAACAATTGGACAACCTCAGCAATCTGATCGGGGAACTGGTGGTTAAACGCAATCGCCTTGAACAGGATCAGGATCGCCTGCGTCTCTTTTTAGATAATTTGCTGAACCAAGTCCAAAATCTCAGCGATGTGGGCAGTCGGATGCAGGATCTCTATGAAAGAAGCCTCCTAGAAGGGGCTTTACTGGCTAGTCGCAACTACGGTGGTGCCATCGGTTACGGTAGAGTTAAGGGAAAAAATCAGGGCAATTCGACTATGACTGGGGAACTAGATGCCCTAGAGATCGACCGTTTTACCGATTTCCACTTATTATCCCAAGAGATGATCGAATTGATCGTGCGAGTGCGAGAATCGGCCTCTGATATTCAATTTGTCGTCGATGAAACCGATCAGGTGACGCGCAGTCTGCGACAGGCTACCACTCAACTACAGGAAGGGATGACCAAATCGCGCATGGTTCCCTTTAGTCAAACTGCCGATCATCTACCCCGGGCAATTCACGATATTTCCCTGAAACTGCAAAAACAAGCCAAATTAAAAGTGGAAGGGGGGGATGTTCTCATCGATCAGATGATCCTCGAAAATCTCAATAGTCCCATGATCCATCTGGTCAACAATGCGATCACCCACGGCATTGAATCACCCCAAGAACGCACGGCCAAAGGCAAACCCGCCCTCGGTAAGATCTCTGTCCGGGCATTCCTACAGGGAAATCAAACCGTGATCACCGTTAGTGATGATGGGGCCGGTATTGATGCTAATCTGGTTAAACTTAAGGCGATCGAAAAAGGCCTGATCAGCGATCGGGAAGCTCAAAACCTCAGTCCCCAAGAAGTCTATGAAATTCTTTTTCGTCCCGGTTTTAGTACCAAAGATCAGGCCGATGATTTTTCCGGTCGTGGGGTGGGTTTAGATGTGGTGCGGACCAGTTTAATCGATGTGCGCGGGACCGTTACTATTGACTCGGTACTGGGCAAAGGAAGCACTTTTACCCTCCGTTTACCCCTAACCCTGAGTATCTGTAAGGCCCTCTGTTGTGTTAGTAATCATGCTCGCATCGGTTTCTCCATGGACGGAGTGGAAGATATGAAGGATTTCCGGGCCAGCGATATCCAAATAGATGGGGAGGGACGGCGCTGCGTTTTCTGGCAAAACACTTTACTACCTTTCCAACCCCTGAGCGATTTGCTTTCCTACAATCGGCAACTTAATCGCGGTAGTTTTTACACTGGCAAGCCGGAGGAAGACTCTTTTTCGATCGTGATCCTGCGCGGTGGTAATCATCTCCTCGCGGTACAGGTGGATCAAGTGATTGGTGAACTGGAAATCGTCATCAAACAGATCGAAGGACCGATTCCGAAAACGGCTGGGATTGCTGGGGCGACGGTTTTAGGGGATGGTACGGTGATGCCCGTCGGCGATGTGTTAGAGTTAATCGACATCGCCAGGGGTCGTCTGCGTATCGATAACGCTGGTCTTTGGCGCCAATCTGTACCGCCTGTAGATGTGGAAACTAGCCAAAAATCCGAGGCTATGGTTCTGATTGTCGATGATTCGATTACTGTTCGGGAATTGCTCTCTTTAAGCTTTAGTAAAGCTGGTTATCGTGTGGAACAGGCCCGGGATGGTCAAGAAGCTTGGGAAAAATTACGCGGTGGTTTGCCCTGTGATATCGTTTTCTGCGATATCGAAATGCCCCGCATGAATGGCCTGGAATTACTGTCTAATTTGCAAAAAGACCCCCGATTAGCGGCGATTCCCGTGGCTTTGTTGACTTCCCGCGGATCTGAACGTCATCGTCAGGTGGCGGCGAAATTAGGGGCTAGTGGTTATTTTACCAAGCCCTACACGGAAAGAGATTTACTCTCGGCAGCTGAAAGAATGATTGCAGGGGAAGTATTACTAGCTAATAGTATTAAAGCGACTCCTAATCAGCTTTCATCCTCCGATACAACGATTATTGATAGTAATCCCGCTCATTTGTTGGCACAATCGAGTCCTCTCGTCTTGATTGTTGATGATTCGTTAATAGTGCGGGAAATGTTAATGATTTCTTTGGTTAAAGCTGGTTATCGCATTGAACAGGCCCAGGACGGTTTAGAAGCATGGGAAAAATTACAGGCCGGATTAGCTTGTGATCTGATTCTCTGCGATATCGAAATGCCTCGCCTGAATGGGTTAGAATTGCTCTCTCGTCTGCAAGAGGATGAACAACTTCAGGGGATACCAGTGGCGATGATTACCTCGCGCGGGACGCAAAAAATGCAGCATCTCGTCGCTGCTAAAGGAGCAAAAGGTTATTTTGTCAAGCCCTGGATTGAGGATGTTTTACTGTCAGCAGCCCAACGTTTAATCGCTGGTGAGGTATTAATCCAGAAAGAAAATTCCGTGGATTAGCTGAGGTTAAGTAGCTGGTTATAATTAAATTAAAAATGGATTTTAGGTTCGATCCCCCCTGCCCCCCTTGATCTATCCATTAGTCACATCTTTCTTAACATAAAATTTGACAAAAAGAGAAAAGTGTGCAAGATGGCTCAAGGAGGTTCTATGGGGGAACTAATTTGATG
>NZ_JBLZRT010000140.1:0-3724 GCF_048564745.1 Microcystis sp. | reverse complement strand
CTATTCCCTGATAAACACTGTCTTCTCTGCTGGTAGTTAAAGGATGAAAACGAACTTGACTTTTTTTAAATAAACTAAAATCATGACCTCTACCTTTCCCACAAAAGACACAGATAATTTCCTCGGTATTTTTATCAGCTACTAATTGGGATTTTAAAGTATGATAACCTCTTTTACCTGAAAAAAAAATCTTTCTGTTTCTTTTTGGGGTGTTTCATGGGAGTTTCCGTTACATCCATTACCGTTACGACCGGTATCTCTGCTTGATTTAGTAGAGCTTTTTTTCCTTTTAAACGGAAGTTTCCCGATTGTAAAAGCATTTTTTCCGTCTTATTTACAATCCTAACTTTATACCAAATAGAAACTGGAGATACTGCCTAGGTCGGGGATGTAAGACCAAAAACTGGGTGTAAGTCGGTTTTGAGGCAATCCCCCGTGACATAGGAAGTAGTTCACCTTGACTGGAATGTATAACACCCATTTCCTCCTACAGATACCTAGAGAGCGTTTCTGCTCAAATCGACGATCGACTCCTCCCTGACCATTAAGATAGCTGTTATCAGTAATTATGGGAAAATAAATCTCCATACCTTATTTCCTCGTGGCACAATAGAGACAAAGTATAAAAAACTTAACAATAAGGAGGAGTTCGATGGTTGCTACACCAGTCAAAACAAAACGTCTCACTGTGCAGGTGGCCGATCTCACCGCAGACATCACCGCTATTCGTTCCCTCGATTGGGATCGCGATCGCTTCGATATTGAATTCGGATTACAAAACGGTACGACTTATAACTCCTATCTGATTCGTGGGGAAAAAATCGCCCTTGTGGATACCTCTCACGAAAAATTCCGTCAACTATATTTTGATAGTCTCAACGGATTAATTAACCCCCAAGAAATCGATTATTTAATTATCAGTCATACTGAACCTGATCACAGTGGTTTAGTCAGAGATCTGCTGCAACTCGCTCCCAATATTACCGTCGTTGGGTCGAAGGTAGCAATTCAGTTTTTAGAGAATTTAGTTCATCATCCCTTTCAACGTCAACTGGTCAAAAATGGCGATCAGTTAGACCTAGGCAATGGTCACATTCTCGAATTTGTTAACGCTCCTAATTTACACTGGCCTGATACTATTTTTACCTACGATCACGGTTCGGGAATTTTATTTACCTGTGATGCCTTCGGAATGCACTATTGTTCCGATGATCTTTACGATGAGCAATTAAGTGCTATTGAACCGGATTATCGCTTCTATTATGAATGTTTAATGGCTCCTAATGCTCGCTCGGTACTAGCGGCGATGAAACGGATGGAACCTCTAGGTAATATTAATCTCGTGGCTAATGGTCACGGACCAGTATTAAAACATAATGTTACTGAATTATTGACCCGTTATCGTGATTGGAGTCAAGCACAAACTAAGGCAGAAAAAACCGTCGCTGTTTTCTATATTTCCGATTATGGTTATAGTGATCGCCTCTGTCAATCGATTGCCAAAGGTATTACTAAAACTGGTTTGGCTGTAGAAACTTTAGACCTGAAATCCGCCGATCCCCAAGAGGTAAAAGAATTAGCTTCTTCTGCGGTGGGAATCGTCATCGGTACTCCCCCCGTTTCTGGTATTAATGCCCAAGAAATTACGGGTAATCTAGGCACAATTCTCGCCTCGGTTAACCCCAAACAATATATCGGAATGTTTGAATCTCAAGGGGGTGATGATGAATCAATTTTACCTCTATTTAATAAGTTTCGTGAAGTTGGTTTAACCAAAGCTTTTGATCCCATTCGTAGCACAGAAACTCCTAACGAGAGTCTCTATCAACGCTGTGAAGAAGCGGGGACAGATATGGGACAACTATTAACCCAAGAGGTAAAAGTTAAACAAAGAAAATCCCTCGATACTGACCTTGATAAAGCCATCGGACGGATTAGCGGTGGTTTATATATTATTACCACCAAGAAAGGAGACAGAAGCGGTGCAATGGTCGCTTCTTGGGTGACGCAAGCAAGTTTTGATCCTCCCGGTTTTACCGTTGCTGTGGCCAAAGATCGGGCGATCGAGTCTTTACTGCAAGTGGGGGATCAATTCATTTTAAATATTCTGGAAGAAGGCAATTATCAAACCCTGATGAAACACTTTTTAAAACGTTTCGGACCTGGGGAAGATCGTTTTGCAGGAGTCAATACTCACACCGCTAATAATGGTTCGCCGATTTTAGCCGATGCCCTCGCTTATTTAGAATGTGAGGTCGTTAGTCGCATGGAATGTGCTGACCACTGGATTGTTTACAATAAAGTCACCGATGGTCGCGTTTCTAAACCTGATAGTTTAACGGCTGTTCACCATCGCAAAGTCGGTAATTATTATTAGGATTTTTGCTTGATTTGACTGGTTGAGAAAATACAGATCAAGATGTTTGCTCTCAGCTTTTGAGATGGTTTAACCTCTCAACCAGTTGGTCATACTAAATCCGTTAAGTATAGGCTACATATCAGAATAGGCAATAGACAAAAGAAGTAGAAGGGCATCCGAGGGGGTCAACGAGAGAATAAGGATTTTAGCGATTGTCTTACCCCCTCAGATGCTTATAGATTGTCACAACAATATAAATTTATCTTATAGTAATACTCAAAGAAAAGGTTTTTCTCCGCGCCACTACCTTATACTAAATCTGGTTATTAAAAACTGATTATTTATTCCCCCTTTTGCCTTTTGCCTTTTGCCTCTCCTCATAACTAGCCTGTACTCAACGGATTTAGTATTAGTCCTAATTTTTCGGTGAACGGTCAATTCTTTAATGGCATTGGCAGGATGAGTTTAATTACACTGTAAACAGTGTAATTAAAAGTTAAAAAAATTGATGTCCCAAGTTGTTAGCGCCAGACTGCCCGACCACACAGCAGAAAGACTGAAACGGTTAGCCCGCCGATTAGGAAAAACCCCCAGCGAAACCAGCGCGATTTTAATCGAGGAATCCCTCCGAGAAAGCGAGTTCCCCTATATTGAATTTCGCCATTCTCCTTTGGGGCGGCAGCCCTACCTAAAAAACTCCAGTTTGGCTCTGTGGGAAGTAATTCAAAAACGGTTGCCGAACAAATTATTTATAAACGTCCAGAAATCTCGATTTTTCCCCTAATAACTTGGCTAAAAGGTAGATATTTGGGCGATTCGGATGAAATTGTCTTAAAAGCGGCGGCTGAAGCCCGATTAACTCTAGTAACCTACGACCAGAACAGTATTACCCCGGTTTTGTGGGAATGGGGAGAAGCTTGGAAAAGTCATAGCGGCGTTATTTTTATCGATTTGCGATCTGATGTGTTATATTAGTCAAAGGTGTGGCAGAAATGGCTACAATTATCCATCGCGAAAAGACCTGATTTTTGTCTACGCATGGAGACGTAGTATGAAAATCACCAAAATCGCCGCCATTAAGGTTTCCGCCTTAGTTGTCTGTAATGTAGTCTCGGTAGTTGCACCGCACGATGCGATCGCACCTGCGGTAAATGTTCTGGTCTGGGGATCGATCGAAATCTGCATCAACAACAGAAAGCCAAAAGATGAAAAATAAGTAGGGTCTGCTGAAAAAGTACGGGCGAAGCATTCGGATAGAAAATCTACGGTTTCACCGATAGGTTATTGTCCGAATGCTTCGCCCCTACAGGACGCGGGCCGATGAAGACGCAAGGTTTTGAACGACGATTCTCTCAAAATCTTGCA
>NZ_JBLZRT010000139.1:0-3215 GCF_048564745.1 Microcystis sp. | reverse complement strand
AGACCTCTTGCAAAAGTCTTAAGTCGATCCTTGTACAGCAACATTTTTGAAGATTATCAACTACTAATAAATAATTAACTGAAAGTCCCTCCCATTATTGTTTCTATCGTTTGTTTTCGGATTTATGCAAGAGGTCTTATGGTAACTGAACTGACTGAAAAAATCAAATCAAGCTTGAAAGATGCGGCAAAAAAGCTGACAGGTTTTAAGAAAAGGGCTTTTATGGCGCAAGTAACTATAGACTATTTTAACTCTTCGGCACGCCTAGCCGAAACAGAATTGGGATGGTCTAGGCAGGCAATAGCAACAGGATTGAAAGAGCTAGAAAGTGGAATTATTTGTATTGATAATTATCGTGCTAGGGGGAGAAAAAAAACGGAGGAACTGCTACCAAACTTAGAGGCAGATATTAAAAGTTTAGTGGAGATGTACTCGCAAGCAGACCCTAAATTTCAATCAACTTTTGCTTTTACAAAAATTAGTGCCAGAGCCGTAAGAGAGGCATTAAAAGAAGAAAAAGGCTATCGAGATGAACAATTGCCCTCTCGTCAAACCATTGGAGATATTTTGAATCGAATGGGCTATAGTTTAAAAAAAACAAAAAAAATAAAACCGCTCAAAAAAATCCCAGAAACCGAGGCAATTTTTGCTAACGTAGCTCAAGCCAATCAAGCCGCTGACAAACATCCTAAATCTTTGAGAATTTCCTTGGATAGCAAAGCTAAAGTTAAGATAGGAAATTTGTCTCGTCAGGGTAAAGCCCGCTATCTCGATCCATTAAAAGCGGATGATCATGATAGGGAATGGAGGGCTGTTTTAGTCCCTTTAGGAATTCTAGATATGAGGGGAGAACGCCTGTCTATTTATTTCGGTCAATCGGCTGAAACCTCAGATTTTGTGGCAGATTGTTTAGAGTTGTGGTGGCCAGAAAATCAAGCGCTCTATCCAGTGTTAGAAGAATTAGTCATTGATTTAGATGGAGGAGCCGCCACTCGCAGCAACCGCACTCAATTTATCAAAAGAATGGTAGAATTTGCCCAAAAAACCCAGGGGCAAATACGGCTCATTTACTACCCGCAAATGCCATAGTAAATATAATCCCATTGAACGGTGTTGGGCCGTCTTAGAGAACTATTGGAATTGGGCAATTTTATATTCAATTGATGCGGCTCTTAATTGGGCTTCTAACATGACTTGGAAGGGTATAAAACCTCTAGTGCATTTGGTAGAAGGAACTTATGAAAAAGGGGTGAAGGTTTTGACTAAAGAATTAGAACAATTGCAACCTTTCTGGCAGCGTTCTGAAACTTTGCCCAAATGGGATGTGACGGTTCTACCCTCCTAGCTGGCATCTTATTTTTACGCAAGTCCCTTATATTTAATTCCACCCAAGGCACCAATTCATCGGAAGACAGTGATTAGACAACGGCTCGGCTGAGCCTGTCGAACGCCTGGTAGAGGAAGCAGGTCATCAGGTAGTATTTTTGCCAAAATACTCTCCTGATTTAAATGATATCGAAGATGATTTTAGTGCATTAAAGAGAGCAAGAATGTATGCTCCTGTGGGTACACCCCTTGATGAAATTATTCGTACTTATTGTGTTGCCTAGGGTCTCGTTCTTATTTGAAATAACTATAAAAGTGAAAGCGAGCGTCCGTGTCCATAAGCTAGTAACGATTTTTCTACCTACCCAAGTAAAGATTTACTCCTCCCTTCAACCGCTTTTACCCGGAAAGTGGGATCGCTGGCTCGGTTCGGTTTTCTTTTCATCGTTACCTGCGCCACTTTAACGCCTAAACCGACAAAAGCGACGATAACGATCGCGCCTGTTGCGTCCGGTTCGGGAACGCTGGCGAGGGTTGTCGAGGCGAGAACGGCGATCGCTTGATGGGTTACGGTCGTGGGATGGAAACCGTCCCAGAAAAGATACTCGGAGGGATTCGCGCAGATCTGCCCGGTAGTGGTATTCAAACAAGCGTCCGTGACGTTGGTTAAACCGTAGCGAGACGGATCGTTGTAGGTGTTCTCGAAGAGAGAGTAGATATCCAGCGGGATCAAAGTGGCCGCAGTCGAGGGAGCGTTTTGGAGGGCTTGAAGCGCCGCAGCTAATTTCTGATTATGCTTTAGGGCTAGATTCGTCATCCCCGGTATTCCCGCCTGACTGGGTAATTTACCGAGATCCGGTAGATTCGGAACGATTACCGTTTTCGCCCCGACCGCAGGGGAGATCAGGGTTTGAACCGCGGCGATAATGTTACCGACTACGGCATCGGGGTCGGTACTGAAACCGAAAAGATAGTCGTTAGCCCCGGCCCAGACGACGAAGAGATCGGGAGCGTCGAAAGTTGGTAGGAAGGGTTTCGCGGCGAACGCGTCGATCTCGTCGAGTAATCCTGGAAAATCCCCCCCGAACAAGCGTTCGGCCACGTTCTGACCACCGCTGGTGGCTCCGCCGTAGGCAAGATTCAGCACCGCGCTATTCGGCAGTCCGAAATCCTGCTGTAAATACTCGATCCAGAGCAGACCATTAGAAAAGCGCCCGTTCGCGTAGGGGGGGCTAGGCGGGTAACGATTTCCCGTTAGTTTATATAAATGGTTCTTCCGAACTTGTCATGTAAAATTAAAGAAAAAACAGACATATAAATAGCCTCCAACAAGTTAACTCTTAAACTATATCTTCGACGACGATTCCGATATTTACAGGATAAGATTTTAAAGGTTTTGAGTTTCCTATTTATATGTTCAATGATAATCCTTTCTTTGGCTAAAGCCTTGTTATACTCTTTTTCTAACTCTGTTAATTTTCTATTTTTCGGTTTCTTTTTCGGTGTATAACTATTACTATGGTATGCAGCTATTCCCTGATAACCACTGTCTTCTATGCTGGTAGTTAAAGGATGAAAACGAACTCGACTTTTTTTAAATAAACTAAAATCATGACCTCTGCCTTTCCCACAAAAGACACAGATAATTTCCTCTGTATTTTGAGCAGCTACTAATTGGGATTTTAGAGTATGATAACCTCTTTTACCCCCCAAAAAATCTTTCTGTTTCTTTTGGGGGCGTTCAATGAGAGTTTCCGTTACATCCATTACCGTTACGACTGGTATCTCTCTGACAGGGGGACAAGCAAGCTGAAAAGCTTATGTAGCATGGAATACAGATACAGACTCCAAAAAAAGATAAGTCATATTTACCATATATGACCTAAATA
>NZ_JBLZRT010000138.1:0-3400 GCF_048564745.1 Microcystis sp. | reverse complement strand
AATTAAATTAAAAATGGATTTTAGGTTCGATCCCCCCTGCCCCCCTTGATAAGGGGGGTGCCGATAGGCGGGGGGATCCCCCCTTAATCCCCCCTTAATAAGGGGGGCATCTGACAACTTTTAACGCCTACCTACTTAATTAAATAAAAAATTTATTTAAGTTCCGATCCCCCCAGACCCCATTGAAACGGGGGGTGCAGAAAGTCGGTGGGATCCCCACTTAATACCCCCTTAATACGGGGGGCATCTGACAACATTTAACGCCTACCTACTTAATTAAATTAAAAATGGATTTTAGGTTCGATCCCCCCTGCCCCCCTTGATAAGGGGGGTGCCGATAGGCGGGGGGATCCCCCCTTAATCCCCCCTTAATAAGGGGGGCATCTGACAACTTTTAACGCCTACCTACTTATCAGTAATCAGTAATCAGTTATCAGTAATCAGTTATCAGTTATCAGTGAACAGTAAACAGTTTACTGATATTACATTTTGGGCGCATCGCTTGCGCGCCAACCATATAAAAACTGACTAACAAATTATCTAAAAGTCGCTTGAACCTTTAGCCAACAAGAGTTAATTAGTTTCATTATCCTAGATAAGTTTTTAAATACTTGACAAAATATATCAAATAATTTATAATATTAGATAGCCAAAAATCATGATAATGTGCTATCAACATAATCGGGTTTTAGGTGTTTAAAAATTAGTTTTTCAGTAATCAAATCTGGAATTTATGAGCATTTTAGAACTGATAGAAAAAAGACTAGAAGAAAACTTTGCCCTCCACGAACAATACCTAAACCCCCAGATGGTTAGGGTACTAAAAACGATCGGCTACGATCGCCACTACGTTAAAGCCGAAGGTCCGTACCTCTTCGACAATCAGGGGGACAAGTATCTGGACTTACTGAGTGGTTTTGGTGTTTTCGCTCTCGGACGCAATCACCCCAAGATCGTGCAAGCTTTACAGGAAGTGCTAACGGCAGCATTACCCAATTTAGTCCAATTGGATGCTTCTATCCTAGCGGGATTGCTGGCCGAACGGTTAGCAGCGATCGCCCCGACCGGATTAGAACGAGTTTTCTTTGCTAATTCCGGCACAGAAACCGTCGAGGCTGCCATTAAATTCAGCCGCTACGCCACCGGACGCAGCCAAATTGTTTACTGTCAGGGAGGCTACCACGGGTTAACCATGGGTTCCCTTTCCGCCACCGGCGATCCCCATTATCGTGAGGGATTTGGGCCTTTTGTCGCCGATTTTAAGGAAATTCCCTTCGGCGATCTGGCCGCGCTCGAAAAAGCTCTAATTAACCAAGAAGTAGCGGCTTTTATTACCGAACCGATCCAAGGTCACGGGGTGAGAATTCCCGAACCGAACTATCTCCCGGCGGCGGCTGCCCTTTGTCGTCGTTATGGCACTCTTTTTGTAGCCGATGAAGTGCAGACCGGTTTAGGCCGGACTGGCAAAATTTGGGCTGTAGAACATTGGGGGGTAGAACCGGACATTTTATGTGTTGCCAAGGCTCTTTCGGGTGGTTTTGTGCCAGTGGGAGCGGTTCTCTGTCGTCGCTGGATCTTCGATCGAGTATTCGATCGCATGGATCGTTCTGTGGTTCACGGTAGCACTTTTGGTAAAAATAATCTGGCCATGGCCGCCGGTATTGCCACTTTACAGGTGATTGAAGAGGAAAAATTAGTCGAGCGATCGGCCGTAATCGGTCAACAAATTATCGCAGAACTACAGCCCCTCGTAGATCAGTACGAATGTTTGCAGGAAGTGCGGGGATTGGGTATGATGATCGCCTTGGAATTTGCCGAGCCGAGCAGTTGGTCCCTAAAAGCCGCCTGGAAAATGCTAGAAACCGCCAATAAAGGGCTATTTTCCCAGTTAATCGTTGTTCCCCTCTTTACCCGCCATCAAATCCTCTCCCAGGTTTCCGGCCACGGCATGAATATCATCAAGTTTATCCCCCCCCTCACCCTCTCCGATGAGGATTGCCGTTGGCTTGTCACCGCCGTTAAAGATGTGGTCGCTGATGCTCACCGCTTCCCTGGGGCCGCTTGGGAATTCGGCAAAACCTTGGCCAGCCAAGCTATCCGCCAAAAAACCGCTAAAAAATAGTTAATATGTCCAGTTTGTTTCATCCCCTCTGCGGTAGTAACCTTAGCACTCTCCTTCGTTTATTTTTGACCAATGGCGGCATTAATCGCCCCAATTTGGCCCCGGCAACCCTGGCGCTGGCAGTTACCCTAGCGCGACTGCCTTTTTCTACCCTAGAACGAATTTTAATGACAGGGTTTTATGAGCGTAGGGTGCAGGTAAAAGCACCCATTTTTATTGTCGGCTATTGGCGCAGCGGCACGACCCATCTGCACAATTTACTCGGTCAATCGGAGCATTTTGGCTATATTTCGCCCCTAGCGGTGGGATTACCCTGGGATATCCTCGGTATCGTCCGCTTATTACAACCGCTGCTAGAATTAGCCCTACCGAGCGATCGCCATGTGGATAACGTCGCTGTTACTCCCAATTCACCCCAAGAAGACTCGATCGCCCTGGCCAGCATGATCCCCCTTTCCTACTACCATGGTTTATACTTTCCCCAACGTTTTCAGTACCATTTCGATCGAGGGGTTTTTTTTCAGGGCTGCAGCGAGAAAGAAATCGCCAATTGGCAACGTTGGCATACTCATCTATTAAAAAAAGTTTCCATCCATCAAAAAGGCAAACGATTACTCATCAAAAACCCCGTTTATACGGCACACATTGCCAAATTGCGAGCTATCTGGCCCGATGCTAAATTTATTCATATCTACCGCAATCCCTATCTAGTTTTTCCCTCAACCCGCCACTTTTTTACCCGCATCCTACCGGAACTAGCACTACAATCCTACGATAATTTATCCCAGGATGAAATCGAGCAGGTAATTCTGAAAAGTTACCCCCCAATGCTTAATTCTCTCCTGCGAGATAGTGCCGATTTACCCGCCGATAGTTTTGTAGAAATCCGTTTTGAAGATTTAGAAAAAGACCCCCTAGCACAAATCGAGAAAATTTACGATCAACTGCAACTTCCCGACTTAAAAATATCCAGGCCTCGCTTTGAGAAATATATCGCCAGTCTGCAAGGATATAAAAAAAATAATTATCCCCCAGATGCAAAAGCGATCGAGTTAGTCGAATCTCATTGGCTCCCATTTATTCAACGTTGGAATTATTATCAGTGACCAGTTATCAGTTATCAGTTATCAGTCATAAGTAACCTGAGTTCGGGTTAAGCAGATTGAGGTAAAACCCAGTCCATTTGGAGGGAGGGCTTCTTGGGTTGGTGACAGTAAGCAATTAAGCCACACAAGACGTTGACACAAAAATTGACCGGGCTTCGGTGACGAGAATGTT
>NZ_JBLZRT010000137.1:0-4276 GCF_048564745.1 Microcystis sp. | reverse complement strand
TAGACCTCTTGCATAAATCCGAAAACAAACGATAGAAACAATAATGGGAGGGACTTTCAGTTAATTATTTATTAGTAGTTGATAATCTTCAAAAATGTTGCTGTACAAGGATCGACTTAAGACTTTTGCAAGAGGTCTATTCACATCTTGCCCAAAAGCCAGTTCCATCTTGGCAGCGAACTCTGGACTCCGGGCAAAGTCCCGCAACCTTTCCGTGACTGAACTCCAAGCTGTCTCTAAGACGTAAAATAGACTGCCCCCAACTCTTGGCAGAGAATCGAGTAGGAGACCTTCATCGATAATTATGGAAACAAGCGTACTACTAGCCATGGCACCACTCCTAAGCCTTTCAGGCAATCCCTAGGGTTTTTCTCTCTTTCTGGGCTGAAGGAAGGGCTTTTTTGCCCTTCACGCAACAGTCTTATCGAGTGGGACCACAGTATTCGGTTGAGAGGCACGAGGTTGTCTAGTCTTTCATCAAATCTTCCGACTTCGGCAAACGGGGTGTCTTATCTAATACATTCCCACTTTTGCTCAACTATAAAGTGACCGTCCTTTTTATGTAACCTTCACTTGTACCTACATGGTAGCTCGTTGAGAACAGAGTGTTCGTTAAGTTATATTTAAGGATAAATGGTGGGGTTGGCGTGGAGCGATTGCGGGTAACACTCGGTCAGAAAATTTGGTGTTGTCAGATCAAAATAGGAAAGATGCCATGTAATCTTTCCTATCAAAGTAATTTCAGTTCCGGTGCTGATTCGGAGCATCTTTCAATTTGACAACCCCCATAAGTAGCCTATACTCAAGGGATTTAGTCTCACCTCTGAAAACCCTAAGTTAAATAAGCGATAGTTACCCCCGAACCGCCCTCATTTTGGGGTGCTAATTGAAAGCGTTTTACCTGGGGATGACGGGATAGGAAATCGTGAACACCTTGACGCAATTTCCCCGTACCTTTACCGTGAATAATCCATAATATGCCCGATGGGGTGGCGCGGGTGATCGCCTGTTCGATATCCGTTTCTGACTCTGCCACCCTGGAACCGCGAATATCGACAGTATTATTAGCAGTACGAATTAAAGGAGTCTCCTGGGGTTTTGTGGGAGTTTGGGGCAAATTTTTGGCAGGTTTTGGCGCAGTTTCCACTTTTTGACCATCCAAAGACTCAATCTGATCTAAGGGTAGGGTCATCTTCATCATACCGAAACGCAGGGAAATCTCGTCTGATGCCGGTGAAATTGCTAAAACTTCGGCAGTTTGTCCCAAATTGGGCAAGCGCACCCTTTCCCCCACTTGCGGACGATAATTAACCTTAGTTTTTTCCGTTTTTGGTAATAACCTTTCTGCGATCGCAGTTAACTCCTCTGTGGCTTTTTGGGCATCTTTACCGGTTTTTGTTCCCGCTTGCAATCGGCGAATAACGTCATTAATCTCTGCTTTTGCCGATAGTAAAGCCTTTTGTATCTCCTGCTCCTGATAACGCTTTAATTCTCGCTCTCTCTCCTGTAGAGAATTGGCCCGCGTGGAAACTTCTGTATAAAATTTCTCCGTTTGTTGGAGTAATTGACTAGCTTCCTTAGCTTTTGACTCCTGTTCTCGTCTTTGCGCTTCCAAACCAGCAATTACTTGATTTATCTCCTCCGATAACCCCCCCAGATGATTTCTCGCTTCGGCCACAATTTCGGGACTTAATCCCAAACGCTGGGCAATAGTTAAAGCATTAGAACGCCCCGGAATGCCCCATAATAGTCGGTAAGTGGGGGAAAGAGTGCGATCATCAAACTCTACCGAGGCATTTTCAAAGCGAGAATCTCGATACTTTAACGCCTTTAATTCTCCGTAGTGAGTGGTAGCCACCGTCAGTAAACTATGATCAGCGAGGTATTGTAAAATAGCGATCGCTAAAGGACTTCCCTCGGCCGGATCCGTACCTGCTCCCACCTCATCGAGTAAAACCAAGGAACGAGAATTTAAAGCCGCTAAAATGCGAACAATCCGGCGAATATGACCCGAAAAAGTCGATAAACTCTGTTGCAAAGACTGTTCATCGCCGATATCGGCTAAAACCTGATCGAACCAGGGTATCTCTACCGGTTCCCGCGCTGGAATAAACAGGCCCGCTTTCGCCATTAAAGCCGCTAATCCGAGAGTTTTTAAAGTAACGGTTTTTCCGCCGGTATTTGGTCCGGTGATGGCAACAACGCGAATTTCTGGGGTAATCTGCACATTTATCGGTACGACCTCCCCCCCCTGTTCGTGGTGTTTTTGCCACCAGAGCAAAGGATGGCGCAAATTCCGTAAAGTAATCGTTTCCGAACCATCGATAAAGTGGGGGGGATTACCCTCTAACCATAAACTGTAACGGGCCCTAGCGGTGGCCAGATCGAGCCTAGTAGCGATCGCTAGTAAATATTCTAAGTCCTCAAAGGCTTCGGCGATCAGATTACTTAACTGCCGCAGGATTTTTTCTTCTTCGATTTGTTCCTGACGACGATATTGCCGCAGTTGATTGCCTTGGTCAACGATAGAGTGAGGTTCAATGTAAAAAGTCGCCCCTGTGCTGGAAGTATCGTGAATTATCCCCGGTATTTGCTCTTTTTGCGATGCTTTGACGGGAATCACCCAGCGCTCGCTTCTTTGGGTAATCACCGCTTCTTGGATAGCCCCGCCCTGCTTTTGCATGATATCCTGTAATTTTCGGTAAATTCGCTCTCTAATCACCTTCATTTGTCCCCGAATTTCGCGTAATTGGGGACTAGCGCGATCGGATATCCGGCCATCTTCATCGATACAACGGTGTATTTCCTGTTCTATCTCTGGATAGGTGCGAATTTCCGCTACTAACTCTTTTAAAACCGGTATATCTTCCTGTTCGTCAATTAAACGCCGTAAACGTCGCACTCCGGCCAAAGTCGTGGCAATATGTAAAAGTTCCTGTCCCGATAATAACCCCCCCAGATGCGCTCTTTCTAGGGCATCGCCGATGTCGGTAATCCCATCAAAGGAAAGACGACTATCTAATTTTTGTTCTAAACTATAAACTTCTTTGGTTTGGCAGAGTAGATTTAAACTTTCCTCTTTGCTTTCCGGTAACGGCAATTGACGAATCGCGATCGCACCTAGTTTAGTCGCTGCAAAGGTAGCTAGGTGTTGACATAGCCGCGGCCATTCCAATAATTCTAGGGTTTCGTCTTGAATCAATTTTGTAGTTTTTTATAATACGCTTTGTATTTCTAGTCTAACCAGATTTGGTCTGATTTTTACAGGAGTAGGGTGTGGGGTGTGGGCTTCGGCCGTGAGCTCAGCGTTCGACTGAGCTCACGCCGAAGTCCGAACGGGTGTGGGGAGATGGGGGGATTTCAACTAATACCCCAAAACCCTAACCCCCCAAAACCCTAACACCCAACCCCTAATCTGTATCTAAATTCCTTTCTGGAGAGAGAATTGCACCTGTTTAAATTCTTGTTTTAAACGTTGTTTGAGTTTGTCGGGGATGGGACGGGAACCGTAGGCGGTATAATAACCAGCCAGAGAGTTTAAGGCTGTTTGCATAGTAGTGAAAGAACGCAAACCCCCGGATTTTTTATCTCGTCGGTAGAGGGAGATGTAATCGTTGATTTGTTCCTTTGCCTGCGACTCAACTGCCGCTTTATTCGGGTCATCTTTGACCACATCAAGGGCTGTGGTTAAAGTTTCAATCACCGTCAGGGTATCCTGTCCATAATTGCCCGTTAACCCTGAACTACTAGAACAACCCATCAATCCGATGACAAGGACGAGAACCAAAGCTAATAAGCGAGAAATGTAAGGTTTTAGAGACATATTTTCAACACCATAAGTTAATCCCAAGTCACCTTATCCTATCAGGAAACTGTGACCAGTTCCCCATAAGAGTCAACTGGCTGTAAAAATCAGGGGTCAAACAGGGGGCAAAGAGCCAAAATATAGGCTTTTTTGGCGGCAAAAGCCCTATTTTTGCCTAAAAGTTGCGATGCTATTAACCCGAAGTGAGTTGATTCTGGACTAATTCGGGCCGCGATCAGGCACTGGTGGCGGTTTCAGGATCGATCGAGATTGGGCTTTGCGAGCGATCAATCTAGAAGATAAGTAGGTAGGTGTTAAAAGTTGTCAGACACCCCCCTTATCAAGCTGTCCTTTAGTCACATCTTTCTTAACATTTCAAACCTTTGTAGCACAAGGCTTTCAAGACTCGGTTAACAATCTGTAATATTCCTTGTTGACACCCTTACTGACAAGGAAAAAACTGAAATCAAG
>NZ_JBLZRT010000136.1:0-20505 GCF_048564745.1 Microcystis sp. | reverse complement strand
CCCAATCCCTCTGGCAATTTCTAAGGCTTCGGGTAACAAACTGACCGGTAAATGGGGTGCTAACAAGGTCAATTCGTATGCACGGTCGGATTCATCCCTAATCCCTCTGGCAACTTCTAAAGCTTCTGATAACAAAGCAGGAGGAAGACAGGGACTAATTTCCCTTAATCCTGCCGTTTTCTTCTTAGCATCTTGATTTTGTCTCACATAAGCCAATCCCTGCGCGGGTGTCCAGATTTCATGTTTAATCAGTAAAGCAATTAATTCTGATGGAATATTCACCGCCAAACTATTAAGAGAAGTGGTGATTAAAGCATAACGAACCTGTAACCCCATAGACTCACTCTTGTTCTCAATAAAATGCTCCTCCGCCAGTTGCCACGCCCGGGAAACATCCTTAATAAAAACTGCTGTTTTCCCTTCCCTTTCACACTGACTATACCAACCATTATGACCTTCTGCGGTTTCTTCCCTCAGTAATAGATGAATCTGGGCTATCTGTCCCGCTTTTTCCAAATGCCAGAGCAATTGATTATAAATATAGCCATCATCCTCTAAACTATGCCAGTTTGATCCCCCTAAATCCCCCTTACTAAGGGGGACTTCCACCTCTTTTCCCCCCTTTTCAAGGGGGGTTAGGGGGGATATCTCCTTTTCAAGGGGGACTTCCACCTCTTTTCCCCCCTTTTCAAGGGGGGTTAGGGGGGATATCTTAATCTGTTTTTGATACCGTTGTAAAAGTTGCCCATGCGCTTCAGAAATCGACAAACCTAACCCCGGTAATTGATAATCCGTTTCAGGATGAGGAGACGCTAGGATCAGATTTCGGGCTAAATCATGTAACAAATCATGGACGCGATAACTCGTTAATAGTTCACTAGAAACCCCCGTTAATAATAAAGCCTTACTCCGTAAATATCTTAAAGTTTGTCTCGCTTCTCTAACCTGACAATCCCATAAAGTCGCCGCCATTTTTTCGGTAATGGTAACATCATCCGGTAACACCCCTAACCAGCTAAATTGTCTCAATCTTTGCCCATTTAACCGCTTTAAACTGAGATTAAAGCAAGCAATTAAACTATAATGTTTTCGTTTTTCTTCATTGGCAGTATCTCCAGCTTCCAAGCGATCTAAAATTTCTAAATTAGCGATTTCTGCTCGTAAATCTTCGATTAATTCAGCCCAAAGAATCCCATCTTCAATTTGTGCCGCCGTCAACTCCAATGCTAAGGGTAAATAACCGACAATTTTGGCTAATATTTTGGCTTGTTTCTGATCTGCTAAATTTAATTCATGCTTTAAATAACCCGTTAATAAGGCTAAAGATTGGCTTTCCGTCATCACATCCAAATCATAACGAATTGCCCCTTTAACGGGAACTTCCCTAGTGGTTACTAATAACTTACATTGATTTACTGCTACTCTAAAAGGATCAATATCTTCTACATTCCAGAGATCATCTACCACTAATAAAGCCTTTTTATCTGCCAATAAAGTCCTCAAGTGTAAGGATGCCGCATCAATACCCGTCGGCTTAAAATTATAATCTCCTAAAGCTTGAATCCAGCCATGAAGAAAGGATAAAATATCTGGTTGTTGTCCTAATGTTGCCCAGAATATCCCATCAGTAAAAAAAGCTTGAACCTCTTTTTCTTGTGCTAATGCCGCCGCTAAAGTGGATTTACCAATACCTCCTAAGCCATAAATCGCACTAATAACTAAAGTTCCAGTTTTTTCCGTTGTTGCTGACAATAAAAGTTTATTTAACTCAATACTAACCTCTGGACGTTCGACAAAATAACTCGGTTTAGGAGGAGCTTGATTGCGATAGGAAGAAGATTTTAAAGAAGCGGATATAACGGGTTTAGGTTCAGGATCAATATCATGGTTTTCTAATATCTCACACCATTCGGGATTATCATAAACTCTTGCCAAAGATTCAGCTTCTAAAGATGCCGGACGATCTCTAATTGGCTGTTTAGATTGTACCCCAATCACTAACCCATGACAAACAATTGCTGATCCCGATGTTCCCTGCCAAGGTGACTGATCTTCTGCTAATCTTTCTAATTGTTCATCGGTGGGTTGTATGTCTTGACTATCTTTAATATTTAATAACAAACGGTGATGAGGAACACGATTAGCCACATCGATAGTTCCCTCAATATGTAACCCTGTGGCGTATTTTATCTCATCTTCAGCATACCGTAAAAATAAAGGAAAGCCCAAACAGTCAAATTTAACTTTTTTTGTGGTATTAGCATCAGGTAACAACCCAAAACCTACAGGATCACAAGTTTCGATAGTTTCTGGTAATTTTACTAAGGCTATATCGATATTATCGGGGGCTTTCCAAATTACTTGAGCGTCTATATCCTGCTTATCAGAATAGTTTGATGCTGATCTAAATCGTACTTTACAGTCGTTACTATTATCAAATAGATGCCGACAAGTCAAGAGTAAACGTCCCCCAATTCGATAGGCAGTGCCATACTTAGGGGCAACAATTTCTAAAGCGCGATCGGGTTGGAATTGGGGCATAACTTATCGGATTGATGTAACCTATTCTTCTGGGATGGCGATGGGTTACGCTTCGCTAACCCATCCTACAAATTAACTGCTTTGGGGGCAAGCATTGCGTCCCTAGGGGTATAAAATTCTAATCGGGACTATCATCACTTGCTGTCTTGATAGGTCCTCCATCTTTCCCAATGGGTTTAAGGGGAATTTTAATTCTATGGGTTATCGTATCTTTATTGGTGACACCCCCACCCATTTCTACTACCCAAAATTTCAGCCCACCTTTGCCTTCTTTCGACTGCTCAACCACAAATTGAACCTCTAATTCAATTTCACCCACTTCAAAGCGAATCTGCTCACCCTCAGAGGCTAAAATAGATTTACTCAGTTCAACCCGCAATGCTTCTAAGGTTTCTCGAAGTCCAACATTCATATTAATTCTCTAGTTATTTTTGAAGGATGCAAACCAAAACCCTTTCAATTCTATCGTTTTTCTGAAACTTTAGGGCGGACGGGTTGCCTTTCTCCAATTGATATAATAGCCCAACCCGATCGCTAAGGTAAGCGCGGGTTGGGAAAAGAAATCGACCTAATATTATCTCAAGACTAAAATGACAAATTGAATTAGTATCGAGCTATTTTGCCAATACAAGGTGTCAAGATTAAACTAAGGGGCTAAACGTTGCCTTTGCCAACTGCCATCTTCTTGACGATAATAACAGAGACGATCATGGAGACGACTGGGACGACCTTGCCAGAACTCGATTAAACTAGGAATTAGGCGAAATCCGCCCCAATGAGGAGGACGGGGAACTTCACGACCCGCATATTCTTCTTTTAGTTCTGTCAGACGTTTTTCGAGGATATACCGCCCCGAAATCACTTCACTTTGATTGGAGGCCCAGGCCCCTAAACGAGATTCCCAGGGACGGACAAAAAAGTAATTATCCGATTCCTCCTCGCTGATTTTTTCTACAGTTCCCTCGATCCTAATTTGCCGTTGCAATTCTCCCCACCAAAACACTAGGGCTGCATTGGGATTGGCGATTAATTCCTGTCCTTTGGCGCTTTGGTAGTTGGTAAAGAGAACAAAACCGCGAGGATCGAAGTCTTTTAACAGTACCATGCGGGCCCGGGGTTTACCCTCCGGGGAAATAGTGGCTAAAGTCATAGCGTTGGGTTCCAATCTTCCCGAAGATACCGCCCGTTCTAGCCATTGTTTAAATACAATGAAAGGATCGGCAGATGTTTCTGACTCTAGCAATTCTTCGAGATTGTAGTCCAAGCGCAGGTCAGCGATCGATATGTCCATGGTTTTGCTTGCTAAATTTTATCCTTTGAGATCCTACAAGATTCTACAATCATGACTATCACCTCGGCCAGTGATGCGATCGCCTCTCTTTTAGAAATGGCGGAACAGGGAGAAATTGACCCCTGGGATGTGCAAGTTATCGATGTGATCGATCGCTTTTTGGCAGAATTGGGGTTATTAAATGATCTAGATTTAGCCATGGCCCAGGCTAATTTACCCCAATCGGGACAGGCTTTTTTATGGGCTTCTATGTTAGTTTTATTTAAGGCTGATACCCTAGAAAGATTGTCTTTTGACCAGCAAGAAGAAAGTCTGATTGATGAGGAAATTAGCGAGTTAGAACGGGAATTAAGAACTTTACCCCGTTATCTAGAAAATCATATTCGCCGTCGTACTGCTGCCCCACCACCGCGCAAAAGACGGGTAACTTTACAGGAGTTAATCACTCAATTACAACAGATTGCCCTAGAGATTGAAGCTTTACCGAAACTGCCTGTAGTTGTCCCGAAACCCCGGCCCCAATCCCGACGGGAAGCGGTACAAATTATCACGGAATTAGCCCACCAAGAAAACCTGACGGAATTGGCAGCGGAACTGGACTTTTTTTTGCAGAGAAAGTTTTTTCAATTAGAGAAAAATGAGATAGAGTTTGAGTATTTATTAGATTTATGGCAAGCGGAAAAACCCTCTAGTCACTCGGCAACACAGGAAAAGGTGGCGATTTTTTGGGCTTTACTTTTACTGGCTTCTCAATCAAAAGTGGAGTTAAAACAGGAGGATTTTTATCAGGATTTAACTATTTGTTTGATTAGGGTTTGCTGAAAAAGTTTTTTCTAGAGGCAGGGTGTGCGGTGTCGGGTGTGGGGTTTTAAGCTAAGAGGCATTACAGCTTATTGACTCCTATCTCCCTGACTTCTTTAAACATTTCTTTTTTTCTCAAACCATGTTTGTAATAATTCCCCCGATTCCTTGGCTAAAATTCCCGCGATTACCGGTAAACGATGGTTAGAAAAAGGACTATCTATAAAATTAGCCACAGTGCGGATAACTCCTGTTTTGGGATCGTCAGCACCGTACACTAATAATCCTAATCTAGCCTGAATAATTGCCCCGGCACACATGGGACAGGGTTCGAGGGTGACGTAGAGGGTACAATCATTTAAGTGCCAATTGCCTAAAACTTGACTAGCGGCACGAATCGCCAGAATTTCGGCGTGAGCGGTGGGATCATGGTGTTTTTCCTTGCAATTAGCCCCTTGAGCGATTAAATGTCCCTGTTTATCCACGATAACCGCTCCCACAGGTACATCACCCCGATCCCCCGCAGTTGCCGCTAAATTTAAAGCTAACTGCATCCATTGCCGATGTTTCTCATAGGCTTTTTCATCAATAGACTTTAGATAGTCCCACATTTAGCCAGTAAATTATCTAATTTTTTTTGACCATCCAAAGCATACAAATCATCACAACCACCGATATGTTCATTATTAATAAAAATCTGTGGTACACTGCGTTTACCGTTAGACCGTTCCGCCATGGCTTGACGAGCGCTTTCATCCCCATCAATCTTGTATTCGGTGTATTTTACCCCTTTCCAACCCAGCAACCATTTAGCTCGAATACAGTAGGGACAAGTTGCCCAGGTGTAAATTTCCACATTGGCCTTGATATTCTCGTTATAACGCCCAAAAAGCGAGTTAAATAGATTTAGCATCTTGTGACTACAGAAATATTTATCTTTATTTTATGGATTCTGCTACCAAAAAAGCCCAATTACGCAAACAACTAATTGTCCAAAGACGATCGCTTCCTAAGCATATTTGGCAAGAAAATAGTCAGCAACTTTGCAAAAATTTACAATCTTTACCCCTCTTTCAGCACGCTAAAACCATTCTCGCTTACTTCAGTTATCGTCAAGAGCCGGATTTAAGTTCCTTATTTTGTCAACACCATCGCTGGGGTTTTCCCCGTTGTGACGGAGATAGCCTGACTTGGCACTGTTGGACTGCCGACGATCCCCTAGAATTAAATCGTTATGGCATCTACGAACCAACAGCGATCGCTCCTCTCATTTTACCTGCCGAAGTGGACTTACTGTTAATTCCCGCCGTCGCTTGCGATCGCCAAGGTTATCGTTTAGGTTACGGGGGGGGTTATTTTGATCGTCTCTTACATTCCCCCGAATGGCAAGCTATCCCCTCGATCGGGATTGTCTTTGACTTTGCCTATCTCGATACCCTTCCCCTCGATACTTGGGATCAAAAATTACAGGCAATCTGTACCGAATCGAGAACCGAAATTTTTTAAGTAGGTAGGCATTAAAAACTTTCAGATCCCCCCGCCTATCGGCACCCCCCTTATCAAGGGGGGCAGGGGGGATCGAACCTCAAACCCATTTTTAATTTAATTATAACCAGCTACTTAACAATTATTTCCCTTTGTGCGATCGGTTTAACTTATATGGGAGCGATCGATCTTTGTGTCCTTTGTGTCTTTGTGGTTCGTTCTGGTCGTTTGCTGGCACTGTATCTTAGAATACATTTTACCCACCGACTACTCATATATTAAGTTTTATTGAATCCGATCGACCCTTAAGATAGCTTTGCTAGGATGAAATTCACATCAGGAGATGTTTATAGTAATCACCGGAAAAAGTCAACAGGGAAGCAATGAAACACTTTCACGAACCATGGATTCAAGAATGGTGTCAAGAAAACGGCTGGACAGAGCTATTTCTCGAACGCTACAGTAATTATTGGGCATTCCCTCCCAATGCCGTGATGCCAGAACCAATTCCCACCAAAGTGTTACAAAACATTAAGCGCCAAAAAGGTCTATCCCCTGCCGAAAAACTTTGGCTAGGAGTGGCGATCGGATTGACTTTGACAGCTTTAATTCTCTGTATCACCCTCGCTTGTCCTATGCCTATAGTTCTCGCTTTCGCTTTTGATGCTGTCACCGCAGCGCGATTGGAAGTGGAATATTAAACCAGCAAAAATTGAGTAGCAGAAACCCAAAAAGGGGGAGATTTTTCCGAAAGTCTTCCCCTTTGCCGCTTTTTTCTGGACAGGTACAATCGATCTGTCTTGAATCAGTAATCGGTGATCAGTGGTCAGTAGGAGAATAGAATATTAAGTGAGCAGTATTCAATGACAGTTTTCTGCTGTCTTTTCACTGATTACTGTTTATTGTTTACTGAAAAGTCCCCATGTCCGAATCTCGTCGCTTACAGTTTACCGCCGATCTGGAAATTTGCCGTATTTTGAACGGAATGTGGCAGGTTTCAGGCGCCCATGGTTCGATCGCACCCCAAAAAGCGATCCCTAGTATGTTCTCCTATCTAGATGCCGGTTTCACCACTTGGGATCTGGCCGATCATTACGGTCCAGCCGAAGATTTTATCGGTGAATTTCGTCGTCAATTAGTCGCCCAAAGGGGCATTGATGCTTTAAATAATCTGCAAGCTTTCACTAAATGGGTTCCCCGTCCGGGTAAAATGACTAAGGAAATAGTCGAAAAAAATATCGCTATTTCCCTACGTCGCATGGATGTGGATAGTCTCGATTTATTGCAGTTTCACTGGTGGGATTATCGCGATAAAAATTATCTAGATGCCTTATATTTTTTAGGAGAATTACAACAGGAAGGCAAAATTAAACACCTGGCCTTGACTAATTTCGACACGGAACATTTAAAAATTATTCTCAGCGCCGGGATTAAAATAGTCTCCAATCAAGTCCAGTTTTCCCTAATCGATCGCCGTCCCCTCGTCAAAATGGCGCAATTTTGCCAAGAACATAACATCTATCTACTCGCCTATGGTACTCTAGCAGGAGGCTTATTAGGGGCAAAATATCTCGGTCATCCCGAACCCAATGCCATGAGTCTCAATACCGCTAGTTTACGGAAATATAAAAACATGATCAATGCTTGGGGAAACTGGCAATTATTCCAAGAATTATTAACCGTTCTTAAAGCGATCGCTGATTCCTATCATGTCACCATTCCTAATGTGGCAGTGCGTTACGTTCTCGAACAAAAAGCCGTAGCCGGGGCAATTATCGGCGTGCGTTTGGGTGTTGCCGAACATATCCAAGAAAATGCCCGTATTTTCGATTTTCAATTATCCCCCCAAGACTATCAAAAAATTGATCATGTCTTGCAAAAATCCCAGGATTTATTGCAGTTAATCGGTGATTGCGGTGATGAGTACCGTCGATAAGTAGGTAGGTGTTAAAAATTGTCAGCTTTCCCCCCTTATTAAGGGGGATCCCCCCGCCTATCGGCACCCCCCTTATCAAGGGGGGCAGGGGGGATCGGCACACCCCTTATCAAGTACTGATAACTGATAACTGATGACTGATAACTGAAAAGAGGCTAATGATGAGATTTGAACAACCAATCCCCGATGATCCCGCTAATCAATGGCGCTATCAATTAGATCAATTCGTGCAAGAAAATCAACAGGAATTAGCCGGTTTAATGTGGGGTTTACTCTCGGAATGGGGAGAAGATGCTCAGGAAATCTTGGGCATTGATCTTAAACCTCAGCCCCATTTTGTCTGTTGTTCTAGGGAAGCTCTAGAGAAATTAAATCGCAAGGTTAATTGCAAAATTCAAGAGATGCTTGGGATTATCTATCGCTATAATCCCAGGGAAGAAGTGGCTATAGTTGCTATCGGTGATGGTCAGGTAAAATTGATTTATTTTCAACCCGATCTTTCCCCTCCTGAATGTTTTGATCGCCTCGAAGTGGATCTCGATACTCTCATTCAACAGTTAGAGGCCAAAATGCTGGCGGAAATCCAATCTTTCCCAATTTGATGCCGATTGCCAGCGCAAAAAGTTGGCAGGTTGTCCCACGGATAAACCCGCTAATCCGATCGCTTTTCTGGGGGATTCTGTCCCTAGAAGAATCGCTGTTTCTAAATCACATATTCCCCAGTTAACTAAATTGGCTACTCCTTGTAATAAGGGTAAGGTTGTTCCCGCTAAAGTACCATCAAAAAGTCTTGCTGTTCCCTGTTTAACTTCAATTTCTCTCTCGTCCCAAGGATAGACACCATCTTCTAAACCGATCGGCGCTAAAGCATCACTAACTAAGAAAATTCCTCGATGATAATTACTGGCTTTTAGTAATAATTCTATCATGGTTGGATGGATGTGTTGACCATCGGCAATTAACCCACAATACACCTCGCGATTGATAATTGCTTCCCCTAATAACCCCGGTTGACGGTGGTGTAAAGGAGGCATGGCATTAAAGGCATGAGTAACCATTTTTGCCCCCTGTAAAAAGGCTTTTTTGGCTATTTCTTGACTTGCTTGCGAATGTCCTAAACTGACGGTAATTCCTCGATCGCTTAGGCATTTAATTACCGTACCGCTACTATCTAATTCGGGGGCTAGGGTGATAATTTTTACAATCGATAAGTAGTCCCCAAAGATTTTATCTACTGTTTCTATACTTGGGTTTAAAAGATATTGTCCCGGATGCGCTCCCCTTTTTTCATAGTTTAAAAATGGTCCCTCTAAATGTACTCCTAAAACCTGGGCGCTCGCTCGATTTTCCTGTTGCTGTTTCTCGATATATTTGGCAATTACTGAGAGGGATTTTTGAAATTTCTCCACGGAGGTGGTTACTAAGGTGGGAAGATAACCATCAATTCCTTGATTCCCCAGATAATCGCTAATCTTATCTAACTTTTCTAGATCTGTTATTTCTAAGTCGGGAAATGCTAATCCTAATCCTCCGTTGATCTGTAAATCTACTCCTCCTAACGATAGCCAATCCCCTTCCATATCGATAATCTTTTCCCCTCTTGTCTTTCCCCCCATCTCCGTGATTCTCTCGATCCTTCCCGCAGCATTTATCTCTATTTGTTGTTGATCCTGATGGGCGGGAATTCTAGCGTTAATTAGGGTTATCATAGAAGCAGAAAACTAATTTTTTTTTATTATAATCTCAAAAAAAAACTTTTTTTTTGATTATGCTTGACAAAGGAGCATTTTTTTGAGATGCTTTTTATATAATGGGAATCTTTGCACTTAGTGACAGATGTTTAAATCCAATTATATAAAAACTAATCATAAAAAAATAATACCATAACCTGACCGCTCCCTGTCCAGAGATTGCAAAAATACTTTACAAAACAATTACAGCCTTTCTGCCGTAGTTCTTAGGAGGGAGTGACTGTCAGAAGGAAAGCTTTGTCCTATAATAAAATTAAGACTTGATAAAAACTACTTTTTTAGCGATAAAAGAGTAGAAATCTCAGTGATTAGGGAGGGGTGTGTGTTTTTTAGAAAAATAGGGAAAAAGACTCAAGAACCGCGTCGTATTATTATCGGAGATGTGCATGGCAGTTTTCAGGCACTTTTGCGACTATTAAACCGAGTTGCTCCCGATAGTGAGGATGAGGTTTATTTTCTAGGAGATTTAATTGATCGAGGACAGCAGAGCTTGGAAGTGGTGGATTTTGTCATCAAAAATAACTATCAGTGTCTCCTAGGAAATCATGAATATATGCTCTTAAAAGCTCTGGCAGGAAAAGAAATTTCTGAAAAATGGTTTAACGGCTGGATCGAGAGTGGCGGGGCGGCGACACTACTAAGTTATAATAACAATATACCCGCCGAGCATATCAATTGGTTCCAATCTCTACCCGCTTATTTAGACCTAGGAGATATTTGGTTAGTTCACGCGGGAGTACACCCAGAATATCCTCTTGAACGGCAAACAAAAGAGCAGTTTTGTTGGATTAGAAACGAATTTCATACCATGACCCAACCCTATTTCAAGGATAAACTAATTATCACAGGTCATACTTTAACCTTTACCTTTCCCGATGTCAAACCGGGACAACTAGCTCGCGGCAACGGTTGGCTAGACATTGAAACTGGGGTTTATCATCCCCAAAGTGGTTGGTTAACTGCTTTAGATTGGACAAATCAATTAGTTTATCAAGTGCAGGCTCAAAATAAAAATTGTCGCACGATCCCTTTAGAAAAAGCCGTGGTTAATCTAGATATTGAAAAGATTTCTCGCTACTTCTCCAGGGAAAGCTCATCTAAATCACTGAATCTTTAATGGTGATCAGAAAAGAGAAGCGATAAAACCGGAAGCATCGGTTAAAATAGTTGATAATCTGATTAATACCCTTTTCTAATGACCCTTGAACTCTTATACCAAGCCTTCATCGAAACAATTCAACATCCTGACTCTGAGATAAATCTAGCTCGGGCAGCCCTACAAATAGCCAATTTTGAATATCCGCGCCTCAAGATTGATCACTATTTAAATAGGATAAATTTAATGGCTGACGAGGTAAAAAAACGTTTACCGGATAGATTATATCCCTTAAAAATAGTCAAGATTATCAATCAATATTTGTTTGAAGATTTACAGTTTACCGGTAATACCCAAGAATACTATGACCCCCGCAATAGCTACTTAAATGACGTAATTGATCGCCGCACTGGTATCCCACTCACTCTCTCGATTATCTATTTAGAGATTGCCAAACAGATCGATTTTCCCATGGTAGGAATTGGTATGCCGGGCCATTTTATTATCCGTCCCGATTTCGAGGAAGTAGAAATCTTTGTCGATCCCTTTCACGGTGGTGAAATCCTATTTAAACAAGACTGTCAAGAAAGATTAAGTCAAGTTTATCAACAGCCAGTTAAATTAGAAGAACATTTTCTCAATATTGCTACCAATCAGCAAATTTTATTACGTTTGTTGACTAATTTAAAATATATTTACCTGAATCGTCAACAATGGTCTCAGACAATTCGGACAATAGATCTACTACTTTTGCTCATTCCTAATCATCCCCTAGAGCTGCGCGATCGAGGTTTAGTTTACTATCAAATTGGACAACTCAGCCAAGCGCAACAGGATTTAGGCTTCTATCTTGCCCTCCTACCCAACGCCCAAGATGCGGAATCAATTCGGCAATTATTGCAAAAAATTAACTCTTAAGTTGCCCATCGTCAGGAGATTATTTTTATTTGTTCTCCCCACACCCCACACCCCACACCCCACACCCCACACCCCACCAACAAACTTTTTCAGCAAACCCTAACTAAAATGACTATTAGCCCTTCCGTAACTGCGAAAAAACTCAAAATCGGTCAACTGCGAAAAGTTCATCATATCGCTTTCAACGTCAAAGATATGGATGCCTCTCGTCATTTTTATGGGGAAATATTAGGATTAGAGGAATTAGTGGGGGAAAAAATTCCCAGTACCTTAAAAGAATTAGTTGCCCAGGGAAAAGTGGCCAATTTTATCACCCCCGATGGTACAGTAATTGACCTATTTTGGGAACCAGATTTAAACTCTCCCGACGACAATCCCGAAATCGCTTTTACCCGTGCCAACCATTTAGCCTTCGATATTGCCCCGGAATACTTCGATTTTGCCCTAGAAGTGCTACAAAGTCAGGGAATTACTATTGCTAGTGGACCCGTAACCCGGCCGACTGGGAGAGGGGTTTACTTCTACGATCCCGATGGCTTTATCGTCGAAATTCGCTGTGATCCGGCATCTTAACGACTCAGAGGGCGGAAATTGCCACGAAAAACCAGAAAAGTTAGGGTAATCGCTAATATCATCGCTGTTATCGCAATTAGAGGCAGAGAAATCTGTTTAACAGCGATCGCCAAAAAAGCCCAGATAAACACCCCGATAAAAGCCCGATCTTTTCTTGTTAAACCGACTAAAATCGCGATTATCGCCCCGATAAGCAGGATTATTACCGTCCAGCTCTGGTCAGTTAGACCCCATCGCTGCCAGTCGATCCAATCTAGCACCGAAGCGAAATTGACAATCGTGGCCACGCTAATCCAAGCGAAATAAATACTAATAGGAGCATTAACTAATAAACCCTGTTTACGATTGACAATCAAGCGATTAATTTCTAAGCGGAGATAAAGCCGGATGAGAGGAATTAAAATGCCTAGCATTGCCAGTAAAGACAGGGTAAAAAAACGCAATTGAAAGAGAATTACCCAGAGAATCTGACAAGCACTAGCGATGGCTAATTCGTAGCCTAACCGACGCAAACGCGGTTCAGTTTTATTGAAAGCCAAAGCTTGGTAAATTCCCAGACTAATTAAACCCAGATAAATTAATCCCCAGATCGCAAAAGCATAATTAGCGGGAACAATTAAGACATCTTGAAAAACTGTATTCGAGATAGCCCCGATATTTTCGCCCTTGAGAGGAAAAATATTAGCGAAAATATTGGTAATAAAAGCCCCTAGAATAGCAAATAAATTTAGTTCTTGTCGGAGACGATCTCGATCAAAATTCATAGGTCAATCAAAGACGGAAAACATCATTTCGCCCTGGGCGGCCAATTGCCCATCGACTCTTGCTTCCCCTTGCATTTTAGCAATTTTATTCATCTTGAAGGATAATAATTCCACCGTCATGATTAATTGATCCCCCGGCACCACAGGACGACGAAAACGGGTTTTATCAATGCCAGCGAAGGCAAAAAATTTCCCTTTCATCCCGGGTAATTGGGTCAAAATCACCCCCCCCACTTGGGCCATGGATTCAACAATTAACACCCCCGGCATCAAGGGACGACTGGGAATATGACCGGGAAAAAAAGGCTCGTTGATCGTGACATTTTTTAGGCCAACGGCTTTTTTACCTGGTACATAGTCAATAATACGATCAACTAGGGCAAAGGGATAACGATGGGGCAGTAGTTGGCGAATTTCCTCGACGGTAAAGGTAGTTTTTATGACTGGTTCCAACTCGGTTAAGGCTTCGGTAACGATGGTCATGCAAGTCAAAAATTACAAGTTAGATCAGACATTATCTCACAATCAGTTATCAGTGATCAGTTATCAGTTATCAGTGATCAGTTATCAGTGATCAGATGAACGTAGGTGGGGTTGAAGCATGAAACCCAACGCCAGCATAGTTTACGCTACCGCTAACCCATCCTACAAATAATTGTGCCTCCCTACTTAGCTTAACCAATTAGGTTTTAGATTCGATCCTTGTTATCAGTTCACTGTTGACTGGAAACGGCTGACAGCCTTTTTAGTTGGGCATTTCAGTTAAACGAGCATTTTGATAATAATGGCTGAGAATGCGGTCATAAGTCACCCCTTGGTCAGCGAGGGAAAAAGCGCCCCATTGACTTAAACCGATCCCATGACCGAAACCGCGACCATTAATGGCAAAAGTACCGTTATTAGCTGAAATCGTGAATAGGGTACTACGCAGCTCCAGGAATCGCCGTAATTGGGTATCAGAGATTAATTTAGAGCCTTGATCGCCCACTATACGCATTCTAATCACCCGTCCGTGGGGAGTGGTTCTTTCGGGAGATAGCGATCGCACACGACCGACACCACCGATTAAACGGCCTAATTCCCCGGCACTAAAGTTTTTTGACCATTGGAATACCGGGGCGACTTGATCGTAATCGACGACACCGCGCAGGTAGGGTAAGGGGGAATTCCAAACATCCTCGACATTTTCCGTATGACCCCCGGAGGAGGAGTGAAACACCGCTAGAATCGGTTTGCCGTTGAAACTCATAATTTGTCCGGCGGTGGCATTAACTGCCTCGTGGGTGCTAGTAAACTCGCTTTCTAGACCCTTATAAACTTGGGTGCGGGTGGTAGTATCAAGATCGTAGATGCGATTGCCGGAAGTGTTCATTTGGTAGAGAGCATAGGTACGCGCCGCCACGGATTGGGCTTTTAAGGCCTCTTGCGGCCAGGAGGGAATCGCCTCCGCACCGACGACACTATAGAGATATTCCTCTAAATCGACTAAATTTAGGGCTGTCACCCCAGAACCTTGCCGAATGATCCTTGTGCGTCCTCGATACCAGCGATCATTAATCCAGACGTAACCATCATTCTCCGGTTCGATGATCAATTGACTGGCCTGCCAATCGGCCAAACCCACAGCTTTTCCTCTGGGATTAGCATTGAGGGCATTCATGGCGGTCAATTCTCCTAGGACTCTGCCGGCCCCATCTTTCACCACAGCATCGGTGGAACTGCCCACGGAGACGGCACTAACACCTTTACTGATGGCAATGCGTAATTCGACAGCAGCTTGGACTGGAGCGATAATCAAAGCCCAAAAAACTAGGATGAGCCAGCTATGAGCAGGCAGGCGCTGCAGGTAACTACCCAGCAGCCTTGCTGTGTGTTTATTGGTCATGGGGGTCGGACTCCTCACACAATCGATCGATAATCAATTTTACCCGGACTGGGATTTTTTGGCTACTCCAGTCCAGAAAAATTTTTCCCCTGTCACTTTTTCCCGATGGTCTGACAATTTTTCTCTCCTCTGACCCCTGAATGGGCAAATCGTCTTATTTTGTCCGATTAATCGGGATTTATTCGGTTTAGTCGATTATTCTAAGTAGGGAGGCGTTAAAAATTATCATATTTCCCCCCTTATCAAGGGGGGATTAAGGGGGGATTAAGGGTAGGGTTGATTCATGAATCAACCCTACTATGAATAAACCCTAGGATTAAGGGGGGATCAAAGACAAAATCCATCCTCAATTTAATTATAACCACTTACTTAAGTAGTCCAGCAAAATTAATTTCCTAGGTTCGAGTGGACAATCGCCAATTCTTGCCGCCAAACTAGCAGGGATTTCTCCCAAGCTAGTTCCCATTTTTGCGCCAAAAAAGGTCGAGTATTTTTGCCCAAATTATAGGCGATGACAATCTCTTCCCAGAGAGAATGTAAGGAAAGTGGCGAAGAAAATAAAGCTCCCAATAATCCCCCTAAAAGTAGTACAATAGCTAGAGGGCGACGAGTTTGACTTAATTCAAAAGCTTTCAGCTGCAATTCTCCCATGCCATCGACACCAAAACCCGTGACTATATGCCAGATATCGTGAGTTTGCCGTAGGCGAAGCAGCAGATAATCTGTGTCGGAATTGACCTGAATAGACCGATAAAAATTAGGATCAAAATTGAGACTAATTAGGTGAGTAGCATAATGATAACCTAGGGAATCTTCTGGGAGTTTTAGCAAGGTTTCTAAACAGGGACTAGCGGCTAGATATCTTTGGGCAATTATTTGGGCGGTAGCTCGATCGCTTTTAACATATTGCAAAGATAATCGCTGTAACCAACTCTCTTTTAAGCCATCTTCAATATCATATACAGACATAATGTTACTGGGATTTTGTAAAAGAGAAATTATTCCTTTGGTCACACTGATTAGATTAGTTGTGAATAGCATATAAACTCTCCTAAGTCAGAAAAAAGAGTGAGAATAATCGAAAAAAAACTGATAACCAATAACTGAGAAAAACTACTCCTTATAGGGATCGTACTGACTCAATATCCGTTCTAACTTTGCTTCATCAATGCGATTAATTAAGCGTTTAGATTCTTCGACATCGCGGACAGTTTTTGATAAATTAATGGTCGAACCGACGGTAAATAGTAAACCCATGCCTAAATAACCTTTAATCCACGCATCTACTGGTAGATAAATAACTCCTAAAGAAGTGGCAGAAATAGAGACAATAAAAGATAACCAAGTTTGAAAAATCCACGCTTGAGTATGACTGGGAGCAGTACCGTATTTTTTATCGTTCATAATCGTCTCCTAAATGTTTCTACACCCATTTTGTCTCTTCTAGAGGTGCAACAACAATGAGCGCTATCTAGTAGGGGGAGGGTTGAGAACTGGGGTGAAGTGGGGTGAAGTATGGTGAAGTATCAAGTATAATCGTTGTCAGAATCTAGGACCGAAAAGATGGAGAGCAAACACCTGAAAATTTGGTATTCTTGGGAAAAACAAGAACAAATGATCGAGCGCTTGGTGGGGAGAGTGGGATTAACCCGGGTGCGTGCCACTTGTTTTCTGCGTCTCTGGATTTATGCGATCGCCAAGGAGGGACAGGCAAAACCCCCTTTATCCCAGTTAATTTTTCCCACCACTGCCATTATATGTACCCATCGGCAAGCATCGGATTTATTTTATCAGGATCAGGATCAGGGCAGCGATCGCTCGGCGGGTATGATGTTAGATAAATTAGCGGCCCTTGGTTTAATTGAAAAAATTTTTGACGGCAACACAACCAGAATTAAAATCAAGCCAATTACGGGGATTTTAGAGCCTGATAGCTCGGAATCATCTGTGGAATTGCAATTAGATCAATTTAATCCCCGTTGTGATGCGATTCCTGTGGCTAACTTGCTGACACGCAATTATAACTGGATGAATCGCAATGCTGAAGCAATTCCCCATCGCATTTCTCGTCTGTTGCGGGGTTGGTCAAAAGATTACACCACAGGTATGCGAGTTTTGCGTCGGGTAGATAATCTTAATCCCGTCGGTTTTTATCTGCTCTATCCCACCGCAAACGAGTCGGAAGCCAATTTTTTTACCTCTCCTAACAAGAGTTTACATCTAAGTGCGATCAACGAACAGGATCCTTTTAAAATGGCATCTGTGGGAGATGAAAATTGTCTTTCGGTATTTATTCGCAGTTGGATGATTGATGCTAATTATTTAGAAAAATATCGTTTAATCTTCCTGCAAGATGCCCAAAAAACTCTCCAGAGAATGACCTTAGATTTTCCTAATCTCTGCGATTTACATACTTTGATTATTCATCCCGATTATGAGAAATTAGCCGCCGCCTTGGGATTTCAAAAAACTATTCAGGAATCCCCAAACTCTATTTATTGGATGTATTTAGGACTCGATCGCTTTTTATCCCTAGATATGAGTGCAATTCAATTTTAATCGGGAGTGGGGAGTAGGGGGAAAAATCCATAACTGGGTTTTTGAAGTTCGATCGAGAGTTAGTCGTAATATTAAAAGCGGATTCGGTATAACATCTTGTCAATAAGTATTGTTATAATAATGACATCAATCAAGCTATAGTCGCCTATGTCTGAACAATTGATCGCTAATCTTGCTAATGCCTTTAAACCAGTTCCTTTACCTGCCGATAGTCCCTTTTATGTGGATCTAAAAGCAGTGAGAGCGGATGCTGATGTTTGTCAAGATTTAGGCAGAAAAATTATTCGTTCGCTGCCAACAGACTACACCCATCAACTCTACACAGGACATCGAGGAGGGGGGAAATCCACGGAATTATTGCGGCTGAAAAAATATCTAGAGCAAAAAAATTGTTTTGTTGTTTATTTTGCGGCAGATGAAGACGATATCGATCCAGAAGATGCTCAATATACAGATATTCTCATTGCCTGTACGCGCCATTTATTAGAACAACTAAAACAGGCTAATTCAACCCCCTTAAAAAACTGGATAAAATCCCGTTGGCAGGATTTAATTGATTTAGCTTTAACAGAGATTAAAGTGGAAGATGTCAAATTAGAAACGGGAGACTTGATTAAATACTTTGGTAAATTATCTGCGGCGATTCGGGCAATTCCCAGTCAAAGACAAGAAATAAGAAATAAAATCAATCCTCATACTGTTACGCTGTTAACAGCACTAAATGAGTTTATTGATAATAGCAAAACTGTCTTAGATGATTCAACAAAATTAGTGGTAATTGTTGATAACTTAGATCGCATCGTACCGATAAATCGGCGAGATCATAAAACTAATCATGATGAGATTTTTTTAGATCGGGCTAATCAATTAAAGGGGTTAAATTGTCATTTGATTTATACTATACCTATTTCAATGGCCTATTCTAATCGGGCCAATGATCTAAGGGATATTTATGATAATGACCCGATGGTTTTACCGATGATTATGATCCGCAATCTTGATCGTACTATTAATCCTGATGGTATGGCAAAAATTAAGGCTATTATTGAGAAAAGAACGCAGCAATTTTTACCGAAGAAAAAGCTAGAAACAGATATTTTTGAAAGTCAAGAAGTTCTGGAGCGATTATGTTTAATGACTGGAGGTCATGTACGAAACCTAATTTTATTAATGCAAACCGCTTTAGATCATGTGGATGCTTTACCTATTACCGCAAAAGCTGCTCAAAGAGCAATAACTCAAGCTAGAGATGTCTATCAGAGAACAGTAGAACACGAGCAGTGGAAAATTCTGGCTAAGGTATATCGTACCAACGAAATTCAAAATGATGAAGCTCATCGTAAATTATTATTCAATCGTTGTATTTTACAATATGCTTATTTTGATGCAGATGCAGAGTTGAAAAGTTGGTATGATGTGCATCCTTTAATTACCGAAATTAAGGAGTTTAAAGACGCAATCCTCAGCCAACCCACACCGGGAGGAGTATAATAATGACAAACCCAAAAGTAAAACCCTTAACTAACTTTCAGGAATCGGATTTTGAAGGATTGCTAGAAGAGCAACCCCTAACAGCAGCAGAATCCTATCAAGCATTACTGCGATCGCTGAGACGAAAAAATGGCTTTAATTTACTCTTTGTTCGCTGTTCTCCCGTGCAAGCTGATGAGATTATTCGGAGAGTCAGTCAAGATTTACCTAATAAAAATATTCAAGTCCTGCAGCTTGATTCAGAAACCGATAATTTGTATGAGAAAATTGTCGATTTACCAAATTATACCAATCTAAACATTCTTTTTGTGCGCGGTTTAGAAAATGCACTACTGCGCTACGAAGAAGCGGAAAGTGAAGGCTATTTCTTGTCGAGTCAAAGTCCGGTTTATGGGGGAACCTGGGCCGGAGTTCCTAAGATTTTAGGCTATTTAAACCTATCCCGTGAGCGATTTGAGCGGCAATTTCCCTTTACTTTAGTATTCTTATTGCCGGAATTTGCCTTGCGGTATTTTATTCGTCGTGCGTCGGATTTTTTTGATTGGTATTCGGGAGTTTATGAATTTCCGACGGATAAGGACATATTGGAAAGAGAAATTATAAGACTGGTTTATTTAGACGGCGATCTCGATACCTATCAGCAATTTACTCCCCAACAACGACAGGAAAAGTTAGCCGAAATTAAGGCCTATTTAAGCGATTCCCCATCTCTCGATCCTGTTCAAACATCTGAATTGTGGCATAAAAAAGGCTTAATTCATCAAATGGGAAAAGAATACGAACAAGCGATCGCATCTTACGACAAAGCTTTAGAAATTAAACCCGATGACCATGATGCTTGGTACGGCCGAGGGTTTGCGTTAGATGATTTAGGCAGATTTGAAGACGCGATCGCATCCTACGATCGAGCTTTAGAAATTAAACCCGATGACCATCAAGCTTGGTACAACCGAGGGATTGCGTTAAGGAATTTAGGCAGATTAGAACAAGCGATCGCATCCTACGATCGAGCTTTAGAAATTAAACCCGATGACCATGATGCTTGGAACAGCCGAGGGATTGCGTTAGGTAATTTAGGCAGGTTTGAAAAAGCGATCGCCTCCTTCGATCAAGCTTTAGAAATTAAACCCGATGACCATCAAGCTTGGTACAACCGAGGGAATGCGTTAGGTAATTTAGGCAGATTAGAACAAGCGATCGCATCCTACGATCGAGCTTTAGAATTTAAACCCGATTTACATCAAGCTTGGTACAACCGAGGGATTGCGTTAGGTAATTTAGGCAGATTTGAACAAGCGATCGCATCCTACGATCGAGCTTTAGAATTTAAACCCGATGACCATGATGCTTGGAACAACCGGGGGGTTGCGTTAGCTGATTTAGGCAGATTTGCAGAAGCGCTCGCATCCTATGA
>NZ_JBLZRT010000135.1:0-23176 GCF_048564745.1 Microcystis sp. | reverse complement strand
GGTGCTTGGCCGGTAATCGGTATCTGGTTTACGGCAATGGGTGTTAGCACCATGGCGTTTAACCTCAACGGTTTCAACTTCAACCAGTCGATTCTCGATTCTCAAGGTCGTGTAATCGGTACCTGGGCCGATGTGCTGAATCGCGCTGGTATCGGGATGGAAGTAATGCACGAGCGCAACGCTCACAACTTCCCCTTAGACTTAGCTAGTGGTGAACAGGCTCCTGTAGCTCTGACCGCTCCTGCTATCAATGGTTAATTCCTAGTCTGAACGAAAAGGCACTCCCGCGAGGGGGTGCTTTTTTGTTGTTAGAATTGGGGAACAATGAAAAACGCTGCAAAATGCTTATTCTCAAACAATCATTATTATGACCGCTCTCACTGGAAAATATACTCTTAGTCAATATTTTGAGCAGGAAATACAATCCCAAACTCGTCATGAATATCTGGATGGAAAAATTATTGCTATGACAGGAGGGACACCGACTCATAATCGCATTATTAGTAATTTATTAGTGGCTTTATATACTGGACTAAAGAATCAACCCTATGCCGTTTTTGTCACCGATCAGCGTTTATGGATACCTGAGCGTCAAATAGCCACCTATCCTGATATTATGGTAGTTTCTGAACCTCTTATTTATCAAGAAGGACGCAAAGATACTTTAATTAATCCTGTTTTAATCGCTGAGGTTTTGTCTGCTTCAACGGCAAATTACGACAGAGAAGAAAAGTTTGCCGCTTATCGAACCATTGCAACTTTTCAGGAATATTTATTGATTTCTCAGGAAAAATGTTATATTGAACATTTTCAAAAGGAAGGCGATCTTTGGTTGTTTACAGCTTATGAATCTGATAGGATAATTCATTTAAACTCTTTGGGAATTCAGATAGTGATCGCAGATGTTTACCATAAAATCATCTTGGAAAATAATTAAAATATAAGGAAAATAGTTAAGAGGTAAAATGATGACTTTGCCAGAAATGATCAAATCTTTTGAGAATTTATCAGAGGATGAACAGGAGTCATTGTTAGAGATTTTGTGTCAATATAGAGCCAAAGCAAGAGAAAGAGAAAGAGAAATTTTAGCTAATTTTAAGGAAGTGAAAGAGGCGATCGCTACTGGAACGGCCAGAAGGGGAACCGTAGAAGATTTGATTGCCGATTTGAATGAGGATTAACAATAGATCTAATATGGAGTGATGGGTTTAAGCGTTCGTTTAAGAAGCTAATCAAGAAAAATCCCCAGTTAAAACCTAAAATTTTGGATGTACTTAGAAAACTGGCAGAAGACCCATTTACACTGTCTTTAAAAACCCATAAGTTAAGTGGTAATTTAGAAGGGTTATGGTCTTGTACTGTAGATTACGATTGTCGAATTATTTTTAGTTTTTCGGAAGATGGAGAATATTTAGAAGTTATCATCTTGTTAATTGATATTGGTAGTCACGATCAGGTGTATAGAAAATAGGATAGACTGGAAAGCGATCCTGCGGGTTTCTGCGTTGCGGTACACATATATTTATAATAAGATAAATTTTTCCTAATCGTTAGGATTTCTTTTAAGATAAGATTTAAACACAGGATTAATAGGAAAATAGGACGAGGTTTCTGATGGTAATTTATCCAGTAAACAGCGTCTAATTAATGACTGAATAGTTGCCCAAAATTCAGAAGTAGATAAGTCAAGATTAGCAGTTTTGGGAAACTTTTCTACCGCTTCAGTTTGATTAGCTAACCAGTGTATCACCTTTTTTTCTGTTGCGGATAAACGCTGTAAATGACATTCGATCGAGTCTTCTATATCTCCTAAATAAATTTCATTGTTCATTTGTTCTAAAAATAAGGATACTTCTCCATCAAATAGCTCAATAATAGTTGAGGAGATGATATTTAACCAGTTAGGATGACCTTGATAAAGTTCCCTCAGTTCCGTCCATTTATCCTCATTTTTTAAACCGTATTCTTTGAATATTTCTTCAAATTCTGTTGTTAAACCTTGCAGGTATAAAGTTTTAATTTTATCGGATTTTAAGGTGACAAAATCTCTGGGAAGTTCCCAACTAATTAAAATCCAACAACTTTGATGAGATGTGGTAGCAATTTGCTGAAAAAATTTATGATAATCCTGACAGTCGGGTAAATATTTACCTGCTAATTCCCCCAGTTTAAAAATATTCTGCACATCATCAAGAATAATTAAACAACGATAGGAGCTTAGATAATCTATTATATCGGGTAAGGGGGTTGATAGAGATTGGCTGAAAAACTGTTTTAGATCATCCTTGAGAGCGATTAATTGAGGAATATTTTCCAGACTGCGGTAAATAATATAATCAAATTGTGGGGCAATTTCTGAAATTAATTTAAGGTTTAAAGCTGTTTTTCCAATTCCACTTAACCCATAAATGGTAATTAATCGAGTTTTATTATCTAGCCATTCTTTTAAGGTTGATATTTCTAACTTACGTCCATAGTTATACCTTAATTCAGGAGCTTTTGTTAGGTCAATTATGGGGAATTGATGACCATTATCTGGAAAATTTGAAGACTTTTTTAAGTTGTTTTCTGAATAGGGGTTATTTTCTCTACAGATGTTTATATGGTTATTGCCGATATTATTACAATGATAGTTAACAAAGTGATAAATAGTAGATGAAGCTTTATTTTCTAAAATAGAACGAACATTAGACTTTTTTATATCTTCTTCAAAAACATCTGATAACAGTTGCCATAACTTCCATGCTTCTTTTTTTATATGGTCATAACTGCGCTGATTATTTTCGGCAATTTTTTCATAATCTTGATGTTCCCAAATACCCTGTAAGATGGATTCTTGCAATGAATCAAGATGTTTACCGGTTTTCTCTAATACCTGTTTATCTGTCCATTCTAAAAGGGGTTGAATATCCATATAAGTAAGCGATAGAACATTTGTATTGCTGGTTGGGATAAGGGAACATATTTTAGTTTTCTCGTTTTTTTATCAGACTAATAATCATTTTACTTTACTCTTGCAAAATATCAACTATTATTTTATCTCTTTTTGCTCACCTCATCCTATCCGTCCAGATAGGAGAAGATAAGTTTCTAATTTATGAATTGAACCCTGCGCTATATTTAAAAATCTGACATATTCGCTACGGACTACTACGGACTGATGACAACTTTCTGTTAAAACACACCAAGTTGTAATTAGGGGTTGAGAAGAATACTGTGCTAAGGTTTGCTGTGCTATTAGATGATATTGATCTTTATTGTTAAATAAAGCCACCCAGAACCCAGTATCAACGATGATCATATTTAGCTTTTAATCCTTCTTTGAGAACGGATTTATAATTAGTAGAAAGGTCTGATTCTGCACTAATACAACCGATTAATCCAGATTCTTTTAAAATGTCTAGGGTACTTTGAGCTTCAGGGTTTATTTTTGCTGCAATCTCTGGCTTTTTTGCTAAAGAATAGCGTTTTTTTAATAACTCAATAAAATCAATCAGTAAGTTTTGTGCTTCTTCAGGTAATTGGTTAATATCTTGTTGAATTTGTTCTAAGTTAATCATTAATTTTCCTCTGTTAAGGTTTTTAAATAGGCTGCTAATCTTTAAGCGACTGTTTCTGACATTTAACCCTCCTGATTTGTTTCCAACTGTCACCTGTTACTTAATCGATTAATATTAATGCCAATGCTTGATTAATAATTTTATTTTTATCAATCATAGCTTCAATTTCTTCGGGTTGATATATACCCTCAAAAGCTTCTAATGCCGCTTGTCTTAAAGCGGAAGAATAAGCATCATCTAAGGTTTCTTTTAATTCTTCTATTGTTAGATAGTTTCCTCCAGTTTTACGTCGTTGATTAATGCGTTGAATCTGTCGAACAGAATTAGAAATAGAGGTTTCCCATGAGCGGGTACTGCGGTTTTCTGCTTGCTGTTTAATCAGATGTAATAGGACAATAATACTAAAGCTAAAAATCTTATTGAGCTTATCATCTTTGCTCATTTCTGTCATTTCCTCTACCAAAATCAAGGCATCGGGAACATTGCCAGCTAGTAATAGATTTTTTAACTCTAATAATTCTTCCATTTTTTGCCTTTTTTTACTGATTAACCTCTTAATTTAGTAATTTGTTCTTTACATTAGATATTGTTAAAGTTGGAAAAACAAGCGAAAATTTTTGCCTGTTCTCTTGCCTTATTAACGAAAATTTAGCCTTGTTTCATGAGCCTTGCCCTCCTTTTTGTCACTAAATCCCACTTTATCCCACAAAAATTATTGTATCAGAAAATCCAAAATGGCCACAAATTCCCACAGACAAAACCAAAGTGAACATCTAGATTGTAAGAATCACTTAGTTTTTTGGAGTCTTATCAGGTTATGAACAAGATACTAGCTAATTGTATCAGCTTAGGGATCGGATTGGGTGCGATCGGGGTAGCTTTCCCCGCACAAGCCGCCTCTTTTCAGGGGTTAGGGTTCTCGCCAGGGGGAGATCCTGCTACCACTTTCAGCCGTGCTTTTGGAGTATCGGCAGATGGGTCTGTTGTTGTTGGTATAAGTTTTGGTGGGGCATTCCGTTGGACACAAGCAACGGGGATGGTCGGACTAGGGGACTTGCTCGCTGGTGGTTTCTCTAGCTCTGCCAATGGCGTATCAGCAGATGGATCTGTTGTTGTTGGTTACGGATCTGGAGCTAATGGTATTGAGGCATTCCGTTGGACACAAGGCACGGGGATGGTCGGACTAGGAGACCTACCGGGGGATATTTTCGAGAGCATTGCTTTTGGGGTATCAGCAGATGGGTCTGTTGTGATTGGTCGTAGCCGTGGCGCTAATGGTTTTGAGGCATTCCGTTGGACACAAGCAACGGGGATGGTGGGACTGGGGGATTTACCGGGAGGGAATTTCGGTAGTAGTGCTTCTGGCGTATCAGCAGATGGGTCTGTTGTGGTTGGTCAAGCCAATAGTCCTAGTTTAGCATTAGTAGGTCAGGCATTCCGTTGGACACAATTAACGGGGATGGTGGGACTAGGGGATTTACAGGGGGGTAGTTTCGGTAGCAGTGCTTCTGGAGTATCGGCGGATGGGTCTGTTGTGGTTGGTTACGGCAATAGTGCTAATGGTATTGAGGCATTCCGTTGGACACAAGCAACGGGGATGGTAGGACTGGGGGACTTACCTGGGGGGAGTTTCAATAGCTTTGCTACTGGAGTATCAGGGGATGGGTCTGTTGTGGTTGGTATCGGCAATGCGGGTAATTCTAGCATTGGTGAGACATTTATCTGGAATAGTAGCCAAGGGATGCGGAGCCTACAAGCGGTTTTAACGAATGATTATGGTTTAAATTTAACCGGTTGGACTTTGAGGGAGGCGACTGGAATTTCCGCGGATGGATTGTCTATCGTGGGTTTTGGAACTAACCCTAATGGTTTGACTGAAGCTTGGATCGCTCGTTTAAATCCGCAAAATAATCCATCTGTACCGGAGCCTAGTTCTATATTAGGGTTAGGGCTGTTTTCTTTGGTGGGTTTTTTAATTAAGAAACGGTCATAATCTAACCTAACTTTGATGAGAAAGTCCATAAATTCCCTATTTTTAGCATTTCAATCAGTTAGCGTCTAAATCATTAGATAAAAGGGCATCCTCGAAAGGGGGGCTTTTTTGTTGTTCGGATGTATCGATCGAGCTACAATAAAAGGGAATTCTTTAGGCGAAAATATGGCTACAGGCATCGATATTAGCGAATTTATTGTTGCTAGTCCGGATATTTGTAATTCCCGTCCCCGGATCGCGGGAACTAGAATCACGATTCAAAGTTTAGTCATGGATCATAAAACGGGAATGAGTGCCGAAGCGATCGCTAGGGAGTATCCTCAGTTAAATAAGAGTGGTTCACTTAGCCTATCGTATGCAAATTGGGGGGTCGGTAGTTCTGCTTTAGATACAGCCATCTATCAAAGGGGTGACTTAATTGGAGTCGTTCAAGATAACACCAGTATTGCGTTAACCAGTTATTACTTTCAATTTGTTTAGCATCGCCTCGTAGGTTGGTTTCTATAAAGAAAACGAGTTTCTTTAAGAAACCCGTTTTCTTTAGTCGCTAATGCTTACTCCTAAATTGCTCGACAAAACATAATAAATATCCTCTTTATTCAGTCAGAAGTATTTTCTTGCCAAACAGCTAAGGCCATTTGATGAACAAATCGCCAAGGTAGATGATGCTGACGGGCAATTGCGGCACAATCTTCGTATTCTGGTTGTACGGTAATCGGTTGATTAATTGACTCTTTGTAGGCAACTTTTAGCCGAATTTGTCCATAGACAGTATTGATCAATTGTATCTCTCTTTTTAAGATCGATCGCTCTTGAATTGTCCTTCTAATGCCTAAAGTTGTGGTTTCCTGAAATATCATATTTTCGCAAATAGCAATTTTATCCAAGCCACAAATTACTGTCAAAAGTATCCCCAAACGAGATTTTTTCATAGTAATTGCTTGACTAAATACATCCAAAGCCCCCGCTTGTAATAAAGTCTCGCTTAAATAGGAGATCGCTTGCGGATTTAAGTCATCAATTTGAGTTTCTAAAACTGCCACAGTTTCAACTTCATCTAGCTTTTCTGGTGTTTTTTTCCCTAACCAAAGCCGGACAAGATTGGGAATCGGTAAATCTTTTGTCCCTGCTCCTAAACCGACCTTTTCTAACTGCATTTTCGGCGGTTTACCGAAACTTTTAGCTAAAGTTGTCACAATAGCTGCCCCCGTGGGTGTTACCAACTCCGCTTCGATGCCATTACTATAAATTGTGACTTGTCGCTGACTGAACAATTGTACTACTGCTGGCACGGGAACCGGTAAACGACCATGGGCGGCCTGAACTGTACCGCCGCCGGTGGGTAGAGAAGAACAGTATAATTCACTCACCGATAGCCAGTCCAAACCCAAACAAGTCCCGACGATATCAATAATGGCATCGGTTGCCCCGACTTCGTGAAAATGCACCTTTTCCGGTGCGATCCCGTGAACAGCCCCTTCTGCGATCGCAAGTTGTTGAAAAACCGCTAAACTCCATTCTTGGACTTTCTGGGGTAAATTTGCCTGTTTAATTAAACTTTCAATCTCCGGTAAATGGCGAGCGGGGGTATGATGGTGATGGTGGTGATGATCAGCGGACTTCTCGGCAGTGACATCGACGTGAATCTTAGTGGCAATTTGACCGCGACGATGCACTTTTTCCTCCCTTAACTGATATTCCTCCTCAATTCCTAAAGTTTTTAGTTGTGCAATCAGGTATTCTAAGGGGACTCCTAAATCTACTAATGCCCCTAAACACATATCCCCGGCGATTCCCGTGGGACAATCCCAATAGGCGACGATTTTGCTATCATGGCTACTATTTACTCTCTCCATCCGGAAAATCCCCAACAACGTTCTATCCAAGAAATCTGTCATGCCCTGAAAAATGGGGCAATTATGCTTTATCCTACCGATACCGTCTATGCGATCGGTTGCGATCTCAATGTGAAATCCGCCGTCGAACGAGTTCGCCAAATCAAGCAACTATCTAATGATAAACCCTTGACGTTTCTCTGTTCTTCTTTGTCGAATATTTCTGAGTACGCAGTGGTCAGCGATTATGCCTATAAAATTATGCGACGAGTTATACCCGGTCCCTACACTTTTCTCTTACCGGCGACTAAATTAGTGCCGAAAGTGGTGATGAATCCGAAGCGGAAAACCACCGGTATCCGGGTTCCCGATCACCTTATCTGTCGCACTATTCTCGAAACCCTAGAAAATCCCATTATCTCTAGTTCTGCTCATCTTCCCGATCAGGAGGGGGATTTTCCCACCAAGGGATTAGAATCCGCTAGGTTATTCGATGCCCTCGATCATATAGTTGATTTAATTATCGAAGATGGTTCGGCTCCCGGTTCGGAAGTGTCAACAATTGTTGATTTTACCAGCGATCAACCGGATATCGTGCGTCAAGGTTTGGGTTGGCCAGAATTACAACAATGGTTATAACGAAGGCAGGAGACAGGGGGCAAAAGGCAAAAGGCAAAAGGCAAAAGGCAAAAGGCAAAAGGCAAAAGGCAGCTTTGTTCTCCCCACACCCCACACCCCACTTCCCCACTTCCCCACAACTTCCCACTGATAACTGATAACTGATAACTGTATCGGTTATTGCGACTTTTTATTTCCTGAAAACCGCCTTGTGGAAGTCAAGTTAGTTGCTTAAGATGGAGATAATCGCAGTCAGAGAAACCTTCTCAAGGAAATTATTACTATGGCTTTCACTCTTTATTCTCCCTTCCTAGAAATTAATTCTGTCCAACGTCAAATCGATCAACTTTTTCAAGAAGTATTACCGACAAATTCATTGGTATCTCGTCCCCCGGTGGAAATCTCTGTTAACGAGGATTCCGTGGAATTAAAAATCGAATTACCCGGTGTGGATATTAAAGATATCGATGTGGAGGTTAGCAAGCAAATGGTGTCTATTAATGGGCAACGTCAACGCCCTGCCGAGGTAAAAAACAGCGAATTTTATTATGGTAAATTTAGTCGCTTGATCACCCTACCAGTGGAGGTGCAAAATAGCCAAGTTACCGCTAACTATCAAGACGGTATTCTTTATCTCACCCTCCCAAAAGCGGTGGCAGAAAAAAATAAAGTGGTGAAAGTTAATCTTGGTTAGATGAGAAAAAGACTGGAGAATTTCTCCAGTCTTTAGTTTTATTTGTGGTCGCTAACTGTTAATGGGGTTCTTTGCCATTTGCGTTAACGGGACGGGGCTGAATAACACCAAAACCGCCGTGATTGCGTTGATAGATAACGTTGATTTCGTTCGTGTCTTTGTTGCAGAACATAAAGAAATCGTGATCGACTAATTGCAATTGTGTTAGCGCTTCCTCAATAGTCATCGGTGGCATAGCAAAGTATTTCATCCGCACTACTTCCGCAGGTAATTCGGGAGTGCGATCACCGATTAGGCTATCATCTAAGGGTTTCTCTTGCACCACCTCGCTAGTTTTAACGGTGGCGTTGGTGCGATGATCCACTAATCTTTCTTTATACTTGCGGAGTTGACGAGCGATTTTATCAGAAACTAAATCAATACTTGCGTATAAATTTTCGCTTCCTTCTTGAGCGCGAATCACTGTTCCATTAGCATAAACCGTTACTTCCGCTTTGTGGCGATCGGGAATGCGTGCATTCTTTTCCACGGAGAGGTGAACATCGACTTTTGTGGTCATGCCGTTAAAATGTTTCACCGCTTTCTCCAGCTTTTGTTCCACATAATCATGAATAGCTTCGGTGACAGCGATATTATTGCCCTGAATCAATAGCTTCATACTCACTACTCCATCTAAAAATTTTGCTATAGACCGTCCACATCAACTATTTTTAAGGGATGTTGATGCTAGGAATTTAATCCTCAAAAATCTGCTCGATCGCGCTGTTGTTAGAGGTCACAGTCTAGATATTGTCGGTGTTCTCTTTCTCTTTTTTTTGTCGGATCGTGCGGAAAATTCATCGGGTCGAGCGCCTATTTGCAACTGGATTTATCTACCTCTATTCTAACAAGTTTCTGCAAAGCTTTTCTTAACAGAAGTGCGAAGTTCTGTTAACTTTTATTTAAAGAAACCGATTTTGGCCGCCAGCAAGGGAATCCGGTGATTGTTTCTCCTGTGCGACGGTTAACATCCGAATAGATGGGATATCCTTAGATTAGCACTTAGTATTCTCCCCGACATATATATCTTCCCTTCTTTTAATCTTCCTTTGCGCTCTTTTACATTTCTTAAATATTTTGACAAATCTCGCAATGAATGCTCAAAAAATACCTCGTCCCTGTGGGCTAAAAATTTGGGCAATTACTCCCTATGCTCTCGTGGCAACAGCGATCGCTGGTGGGGCGAGAATTGCTAATCCCAACTTACCCGATATCCTGTTACTACTGGAACATCCCCCGTTTACACCCTCGGTGCTGGCTCAGATGTTAAGTTTGTTAAATTTAATCTTGACAAATTTCCAGCACAGCTAATAGCGATCGCTTATTGCTTTTTTCAATATTGGTAACTTGATCCTAAGCGAAAACCTCACTTAGAAACAGCCCAAGAGCGCACTTCTCCTAAGGTTACTGGAGTGCGATCGCTGACATCAATGGTAAAGCGAAAAACTCGTTTAGCGCGCAGACCATTTTCGGGATCGAAGAATTTTAATTTCACATCCCAACATTCACTACCATAGCGACAAAAGGGACTTTTTTCCACTTCAATGCTGTGTAATTCCATTCCCAGCGCCACTGCTTGGGAGAAGGTTTGTACGGCTTGAAAAGCGTTAGTAGCCGCAAAATTTAAAGCTCGATCCCGGGCGATTTGTCCGACATTGCGTAAGTCATAATAAATGCGATTCAAGAAACTGGTCAGAGAACGCCGCATCCTCGCTTCATCGGCGATTTCATGTTCTGTACTAACAGTTTCTATGGCTGATTCAATCAAAGTATTAATTTTCCAGCCATACATTCCTCGCGGACTATTAACCTTGATGACGGGAACAATTTGACCAGAAAACAGTTTGACTGTTTCCTCAGTCAGGATACCGGGAATACTCACCCTTTCGACATAATCTTCGTCGGATTCTGGTAATATTTGACCCGCCAACATATATTGCATGACTTGATAAACATCGGCAGCGAAAGCTCCCACGGGTTTAATGGCATAGATGGGGTTTAGTTCTAAATTGACTGTCCAAATTAAAGACTTAGTTTCTGATAGATTACTTTCTAAATAATCTACCATTTGCCGCGCATCGTAGGGATTGGATGGTAATTCAAGATTATCGATTGTGATGGTTGGCATTAATTGTTTAAAGGTGTCCCGACGCGCTTCTGTGCCGAAATCATAACCTAAAGTTCCTAACACATAAACGAGGTTTGACCGTTGACTAGGAGTAATGCTTGCTTGACTAGCATTGATCAAGTTTGCAGAAACAGGAGTTGTGACAGCGATATTTGATGATACTTGATTAAGATTTGTGTTTCCACTAACCAGATGGGAATTGAGTTTTATTTCAGATTCCTTGACTAAGGGCTTTTTAAGCTGTTCTAGGTTTTCAATTGCTTGTAATTCTCTTAAAAGAACTTTGGCTGTAGCCGGTCTTTTTTCGGGATCAAGGGCAATTGTCGCTGCAATTAAATTTTTAATGGGTAGTGGTGCATCAAGTTTTTGTAGTGCAGCTAAAACATCTTCATAATTAGACAATTCAACATCAGTTAAACAATCTAACACTAAAATGCCAAAGGCAAACACATCTCTATCATAGCTGTTTAGCCCATTACCCGGTTCAGGAGGAACATAAATACCTCGCCCAGGTTTCAACAGAGAGACTAAGGTAATATTACTATTATCGTTATTGTCAATTTTCGTGGAAACGTTAAAATCAGCAAGCTTGACATTACTTTGATTGTCAATAAGAATATTTGTCGGATGAATGTCTCTGTGGATATAGTGATGACGGTGACAAAATTCCAGACCTTCAAGAATCGGTAAGGCAATATTTATATAAAAGTCATGCCAATCTTTATAGGGATAAACTTGAAGATAATCTTCTAAATTCCAGTCCATCCATTCAAGCACCAAAAACTCATTATCTGTATGTTCATCAACACCATAATCAAGCAGTTTGATAATTCTAGGATGTTTTAACTCTGTGAGAGCTTGTATTTCTCTCTTTAAGGCTTCATTTGCCATCTCCTTACTCAAGGATTTGAAAAAAGTTTTATTACCAGTTGCTAGTTGTTCCTCCAGATTTAGTTGATATACCTTAATAGCAAGATTTACGCCGGGGTTAGTTGCATCAACAGCTTTATAGATTTTAAAACTTCCCGTTGCTATAGGTTGTGGATCTAAAATGTATTTGCCACTGAGTATAGGTGAGGTGATGGCGTTTTCTGTTATTGAACTGGGTAAGCTTGATAATTTTTGTCCGGTAATTAATTCGTAAGCACCCGCAATATTGATTTTTCCTAATAAACAGCGTTCTGGTTCTTCTACTTCATTAGGATCGCAGGGGATGGCACTATTAATCAAGGCGGCTCTTACTGCTTCTGCATCGGGAGATAAACCCTGTTCTAATTGTAAACTCATCAATAAAGCGGCTGTTCCTGTCACAATGGGAGCCGCGCAGCTAGTCCCTTTTTTGCGGATGGGGTCATCGGTTCCGGGTTGAGCGCCTAAAATATTCTCTCCTGGAGCGAGAATCCCTTGAGTTGCATATTTACCACCAAAATTACTAAATTTAAATGGCTCGCCTGTATCTTTCATTGCTCCTACTGTCAGGACATTTTCCAATACCGCAGGAACGCACCAACACTCTCCTTTATCATTACCTCCGGGGGCAATCACTAGGATATTATTAGCTTGAGCCTGACGAATTGCTTTATCAATAAATTCGTGAGCTAATCCGCTTTGAGTTGGGTGACAAGCGGCACAATGGATAATATTAACTCCCTGTTCAATCGCGGTACTAATTGCTCGGGAAAGATTGAGGGGATTAATAAAATCTTCGTTGCTATAGGCGATGGGAATATTAATTACAGTAGCGTTAGGAGCAATCCCTTCTACTGGTGAATCTGGCTGTCCACAAATGGTGCTGATAATATGGTTAGCATGGAAGCGTAAATGCAAACTTGCAAGGATGTTTTCATCAGGGATAGCTTCTTGCAACAGATCCTCTTTTTCTTCATCACTTTTGCCACTTTTTTCTACATCTAAAAAGGCTTGTAAGTATTGCGGATCGATGGGAGATTCTTCCGACCAATAGGGATCAAGGCGGGTAATATTTGCTCCTTGAAAGCAGGCGCGGTCTAAGTCAATCGGTCCATCAAGAACGGCGATTTTGATGCGGGGATCGCCTTTGGTATGGGAGCGAAGAGCAGTCATTCCGGGGATAGCATTGAGATCAGGCATAGTTTTTGCAGGTTTTCAAGAACAGTTATAGAATAAAAGCTAGATAACAATAAATAGGGGAATTAAAGATGAGTTCAATGACCCCAACGGCACAACCCTCAACCACAATTCAGGAACCTTCGACCACGGTTTATTGCGATTCCCCTTTACCCGATCACACCCAACTCCCTGATAAAGATGGAAGTTTTGTGAAAAACTATCAAGAGCCTCCCCAAGCAGACCTTTTAACGGATACTATTACACCCCTTTTAGAACAATTACATCCTGACGGTAATTACTGTCTGGGTCGAGATTGTGGGATTTATTGGCGATTGCCAGAGTATCCAGAATCCCTAGAAAAGGGTGCTGTTGCTCCCGATTGGTTTTATGTTCCCCATGTCCCCACAACCATTGATGGTCAAGTCCGGCGTTCCTTCGTGATGTGGAAAGAAACCATTGAACCGGTCATTGCCTTAGAATTTGTCTCAGGTAATGGTGAAGAAGAACGGGATAAAACGCCTGTTAAGGGTAAATTTTGGATCTATGAGCGAGCGATTCAGATTCCTTTTTATGGAATTTATGAAGTTAACAAGGCCCAGATCGAGATGTATCAGTTGGTGAATGGTCGTTACCAAAAAATGACTCCTAATCAGCGCGGTCATTATCCCATTGTTCCTTTAAAGGTAGAGTTAGGAATTTGGCAGGGGGAATACCAAAATCAATCCTTTCCCTGGCTTCGCTGGTGGGATGGGGAAGGTAACTTGTTGTTAACTTCCCAGGAATCTACTCAACAGGAACGACAACGAGCCGAACAGGAACGACAACGAGCCGATCGCCTAGCGGAACAGTTAAGGGCCTTGGGGATAGAACCTGAAGATTAATGGAAAGTGTTTAACACCAAATTCGACCCCGACGAAACGGCGGATCATTGGGATTCGCCTTGCGATCTTTGAACATGGTTTTCCAGCGTCCGTAATCTTCTAAACCAGTGGCGGGAACGTATTTAGCTTTAGGTTGAGTTGTTTCTGGTTGCTCAATCTTGGGTTTTTCCGTGGTTGGTTGGTCAACATTCGCAGCAGCGGGTGTTGATTCTGGCGCACCTTTAGGTTTACTAGCCATTGTTTGATTTCCTCCAGTGTTTTTTACTAGGTTTTAGAAGTCGATACTAATAACGAAAACCGCCAAAAGAGGACATTTTCAGATAGCCATAGTGAGGGTATTGAAACTGAGCCGGATCATTGTAGTTAGCTCCATGAACTAACTTAACTAAGATAGATACCAAGTCTTCGCCATCTCCATGAACAATATCGACGCATTCATGGGGATGAATAAAATGGGGTCGTTTGACGGGAGCAGATTGTTTGGGAAGTCTCACGGTTGTTTTGGGGTAAATAATGGGGGTAGGGGCGAAGCATTCGGGCATAACCTATCGCTGAAACCTTAGATTTCCTATCCGAATGCTTCGCCTGTACTTGAAGTCAGAAGTCAGCGCAGGGGAGAGGACTAATTAGGAGAAGACCAGGAACGAACTTCGCCCAAGGTGACGGGAATTAAGTCACTCACATCTATTGTAAACCGGAATACTTTACGAGCGCGACGGCTATTTTCCGGGTCGAAGAATTTTAACTGTACGTCCCAGCAATCGCTATCCAGCCGACAGAAAGGACTCTTAGAAACGTTAATACTGTCGAGTTCCATCCCCGCACCCACAGCCTCAGAGAAGGTTTGCGCTGCTTGGAAAGCATTGGTCGCGGCAAAATTGAGGGCGCGGTCTTGGGAAGTTTGCCCTAAATTGCGTAAATCGTAGTAGATGCGATTAAGGAAACTACTCAAAGTGCGGCGCATTTGGCTTTCTTGGGCTTCTGTTTGTTCTGCACCAACGGCTTCGATTGCCGCACTGACTAAAGTGTTAACGTGCCAACCATAAATTCCCCGAGGGCTATCTGGTTCAATGACGGGAACAACTTGTCCCGAAAACAGGCGTACTGTTCGCCCAGTAATCCGTCCCGGAATACTGACCCGCTGGATATATTCGGGGCTGTCTTCTGCTTGCACTTGTCCCGAAAGAAGTTCCTGTAAAGCGGCATAAACTTCGCGGGAAAAAGAGCCAAGAGGTTCAATGGCGTAAACTGGGGTAAGTTCCAGGTTCAGAGTCCAAATTAAGGATTTAGCTTCCGAGAGGTTGTCAGCTAAGTAATCCACAATTTGACGGGCATCGTAGGGATTAGAGGGAACTTCAATACCACCAATTACCGCTGTCGGCATCAGTTGTTTAAATGTGTCCCGACGGGCTTCGGAGCCGAAGTCATAGCCCAAGGTGCCAATGGCATAGACGATGCCACCAGCAGGTTCAGCAGCTTGGCTAGGGGTGACGGGTTTATTGGTAGTTTCGGGCATGGATACTCCTTGAGAGGTGATGACAGGGTTGGGAATTGGGGCGACGGGGATTACCGGTGCGCTAGTTGCGGCACTCAGTTCGAGTTTTTGGCGTTCAGCCTCAGGGGTTTCGGGCGTACCACCGCAGCCACAGCCCGATGCTTCTACTGTTGCTTGGGTTTCCACAGATTCGGACATGGTTTCTCCTGTTAGTTGTTTAATTGCCCCAGAAATGTTCAACAATCCGGCTAAACATTTTGGTTCATTTTCACTGTCTGCATATTGGCAGGGGAGGGCGCTTTTTAGTATTGCCTCCCGGACAGCGTGAGGATTGGGGGTTTCTCCCCGCTGCACCTGCAAGCTGAGTAATAAGGCGGCTACTCCGGCCACAATGGGCGCGGCGAAGCTGGTCCCACTCAGTTGCACAGTCCCGCCCCCTGGTTTTGCCCCTAAGATGTTTTCTCCAGGAGCAAGGATGCCTTGGCTTTGGTAGGTTTCCCCCCAATTACTAAAGTCGAGGGGATGCCCTCTAGCATCAACCGCACCCACCGCGAGGACGGCGGGAAGGGCTGCTGGAACTTGGAGGCATTCACAGCCATCATTGCCAGCAGCGGCAACGAGAAGAATATTTCTCTGGTTACACATCTCGACGGCACGAATTAGCCAGTCTTCGGCTTCTCCCATATCAGTGAGGGCCCCGCCGCTAATATTAATCACTTTTGCCCCATTTTCGGCGGCTTGTTCAATCGCCCTCGCTAAATCGAGTTGGGAGAGTTTACGGTTATCGTCGGAGAAGACGGGGACGAGTAGGCCTCGACACTGGGGGGCAATTCCTTCTATTTCTGTTTTAGGTTGTCCAAAGATGAGGCTGGCAATATGGGTTCCGTGGGTGGACATTTGCCCGGCGGTGGCTTGATGCTGGACGAGGGTGGGTAAACGGGTTAGGTCTGCCCCATTAAAGCAGGGATGGTCGGTATCAACTACACCATCGAGAATGGCGACGGTTATTTCTGCTGCGCCTTTGGTTTGTTTTTGTAGTTCTTTTAATCCCGGAATAGTTAAGACGTTCATCTTTTTTTAATTCTTGGTTTAACCGATAAAATTAATAATTAAATACATCACAAACCTTTAAGTTTAATTCTTTGAATCTGGCAGATTTTACTAGGTCATCATTGCTAAAATTACCAACCTGTGTGTAAGCATTTTCTCTTAATTCTAAGACTAAAAGAGTTTGAGTTTGAGGATCAACTATCCAGTATTCAGGAATCCCACAATCTTGATATTGGCTTCTTTTGGCGATGTAATCTCTCTCTCTTTGGATTTCCCCCGGACTAACCACTTCAATGACTAATAAGGGGGGTGCCATGGAAAGAAGAATCGTATTTCTCTGGGAGAGTAATTGAATATGTTCTTCTCGAATAATGGTTAGGTCAGGATAACGGTTTTTCGGTTCGCCTCTCACTTCTAATTCTAAACCATGTCCTCTGACTCTATCTGTTCCTAGCATCAAAGCAAAGACTAGAAAAAGACGATTAGCAATTTGAAAGTTAAGTCCTGATTCTGGTGGCATTTCTACCAATTCTCCGTTAAATAATTCATAAGATTCCTCTGAATTATCCTCATATTGTAGATATTCGGCAAAGGTTTGAAAGCGGGGTTTTGTGATTAACATAATTTCTTCATCTCTTTTTGTTGTTTAATTAATTTTTATGGCAACCAATCGCGATCTAGTAATTGTTCTAGTGAGTAAGGACATTGAGAGGGAAAAATCACAGTATTCGCTGTTTTGATTTTGACGAAACCTAACGCATCTTCATAAATATAGTTTAATTCTTCTTCTAAATAATTACGGAGATTAGCCGTCATTTTTCGCCTTAATTGAGTCCGAAAATTATAAATTTCTTCCTGCCAATTAATTGTATTATATTCTGTTTCTTTTGTCCAGTATTGCAGTAATAATAAATGGCGGATAACCTGTTCTAAAAGACTGGCTACTGCATTTTTCTTTTCTTTGCCCAAATCCTCTAATTCCTCGATTAAATGTTCTAAGTCTAGCTGTTGAAATTGATGATTTCTAAGCAAGCTAATGGTTTCTCCTAGCCATTGAGAGTCATCAAGCTCGTAGAGTTGTTTTAATTGATGAACACCTAGCATAATTGATTATCTCCGTCTTGATTTTGTTGAATTTAGATTACTCTAACTAGATTGATGTTTGAGCGTAGCTATTCCTAATTGCAAAACCTCTAAAACCTTGGCTAAGTCACCGGCTAGTAAAGCATCCCTATCTAACCATAATCCAGGGAAGATCTGGGAACAAATTATCCCTTCTGAGTTCGGTTCAAGTTTAATATATTCTTCATTTGTTAATCTAAACCAATCAAATTCTCCATCTTCAACTCGCCAGACTAGATATTCTTGCACTTGGTTACGGCGATAAACATTAAGTTTTTGATGTAAGTCAAGGGAGACGGTACTCGCTGCAATTTCGACGATTAACTCTGGCGCACCTTCGACATAACCATCCTCACTAATCGTTGATTGTCCACCATTTTTAATTCTTAATAGTGCATCGGGTTGAGGTTCATTGTCAGTATCAAGACGAACCGTACAATTATCACCTAATTGCAGATTGGGAGTAAAGGCTTTATACACACTTAGCCAACCTATAATATCAGCATGAGGTTCACCATGATTCGTAATTCTTAGGGGAGAAGCCATAATATAAACAATTCTTTCAATGAGTTCTGCTTTTTTTAGATTTGGCATAGCCTTATATCTACGCTCGAATTCACGACGAGTAAGCTTATCCCCATTTTCTAGGCGTGGAATGGTTAATTGAGGAGAAATTGTTGTAGTTGCTATCATCGATTGTCTCCATTAGCAGTTTTATCTTTTTGAGTATCTTGATATCAGGGAAGTTTTGTGGTTAACATAAAGTTTACTCCATTCCAAAATACTTATAATAGTAAAGTCTAACATTTTCAATTCTCGTTTTTTCTAATTCTTGTTGGGCTGTACCTACCCACATACTAGGTAGAATATCTTGATGCTGATAAAAGCTATGAACTCTTTGGGCGGTATCATTAAGCTTGAAGTAATTGGTTAAATCTTGACGATTTTTGAGACGGTAGTAAAGCACTGGGTTATTATTTGTTTTGGAAAAGCCAAAACCAAATAAGCTTGTTGCTTTAAGAGGTTCTAAAACAAATTTGGGAAGATGTCGCCATACTTTTTCTTGAGTTTCTGGTTTTAAAAAGTCTGTTTCTTCAACTTCAGGGTAAATTTCGATCGCACTACGGCCATCAAAATAGAAATCAAAGCCGACAATGGAAAGAAAATCTTGTACAGCTATTAAATCATCACTATCACTGGTTAACAATAATGCTTGGTTGATTTTTTCAGGATAATCTTTTAGCCTGATGTGCATTTTTAAACTAGAATCAGCAAGATTAGTCCTTAAATCAATACCCGTAGTGAAAACCGTGATTTTACTGAAATTAAAATTAAGTCCTAAGAACTGCTGTAATAAAGAATAGTCTAATTTAACACCAACTCGGGTTTCAACTTGCCGAAAAAAAGCTAAAGACTGCGCTAGATAGTTTTGCCATTCCTGGGCTTGATCTCTAAAAAAGAGCATAAACCGTGAGGCAATAAGTCTATCTAATTCTATCTTACAAGAGGCTTCAATAGTACAATCGCCCTCAACCCCCATCACGAAATCTTCAAACAGCCGTAGAGGATAAATCGGCTCAACATCGAAAGCTTGTTGATGGTTACGAATAAATTGTAGCCTTTGCTCTTTGAGGGAGCTTTTTTGAATGTCAGCAACTATCATAATGGCCAGTTTTTAGATTGTTAAAGGAATATTTTAGGTAAGGTGAGATTCCGTCTGCAAATTAGGTGGATGCCAACCAGCTTTAACCCAATTTTTACGCACAATAACAGCCAGATTACTATTTAATCTTAAAGCTACAATTGTTGCTCGACCACAAGCCGTTACTCCCATAATTTCCGTTCCTTCTTGAGTCCAAGTAAAATGTTCTTGCCATTTTTGAAGGCGAGGATTAAATAAGGAAACCAACACCTCAGATTTGGGATCAATAGCTTCAGTTTGAGTCCATTTATATTGATTACATAATTCACAAGCTAAACATAAATTATCTTCTGTATTAGCACCACCTTTAGCTAAAGGTTGGATATGATCAATTTGTAATCTCCCCATAATATAATCCTGGTGACTTAGGCAATATTCACAGCGATTTCCTGCCCGTTGTTTAACTTTTTGGCGTAAGGTTTCTGTGAGAAAACTCATGGTATTAAAGGCTCTCTCAAACCTCGTTTAACGGCTTCAGCTAAGGCTATTGACTTTCTTAATTGTCCCATTTGGTAAATTGAGATTAAAACTAATAATTCATAGCCTTCGGCTTCGGTTAAGCCCGTATTTTTTCCCTTAGCTTGTAACTCTCCTAAGCGTTGATTCTGAACAGCATCCATTTTTGAATTAGCTAATTCAATAACTTCGGAATCTAAAAGATGGGAAACTTCAAGATGATTGCCCACAGCTGAGAGATTATTAAAGGTAGGCAAAATGATTTCTAAGGTATCAATTAAAACCTCTGATAACTCTCGTTCTGTAGCCTTTCCTAAACATTGGGCTGATTCAAGTAAACTGACTGGTAAATTAATAGTAATCTGAGTCATTTGTGATGTATGAATAAGTAAATCTTACTTTAATCATAGCTCATCTAATTCTGTCAAAGGTACAAACCCAAGGAGAAGAACACCGCTATCCGATAACCCTGGGGAAGTAAGCTATTGGCACGGGTTCATCTCCCTGAACCTAAGTCTTCTAGCACTCGTAATTCAAGGAAAAGGGGAACCGAGAAGAGAAACAACCTCTGCTCCCCTGCTCCCTCTCTCCCCTGCTCCCTTGCTTAGGAATTAACTAGGATTGTACGTCAATTCCTTGAGGCTAACCGTGCGCCTTGGCAAGGAGAAAAAGACTTTTGACCTGATTTGAGGTTCGTGCTAGAATCAAGGGGACTACTCTGCGTCGTCTCCCGCAAAAGGCAACCTTAATCCCAAAAATTCAAAGTGGGGAGCGATCGCATTGCCATCACGAGAGACGGTAGCGGTATTTTCCCGTTGGACAGGAGCAGCGTTACGAGGGGTCAGTTTTTTGGTTTTCATGGGGTAAATGCTCCAATGATGTTAATTAATTTAATTAACCAGCCTTGACATCTTCTTGTCAATAGTTTTTTGTGAAGTTTTTGTGAAGTTTTTGTTGAGTTTTTGTTAAGTTTAGATCAGCTTAAATTTCCCGAAGCAAACTCCCACCCGATGCTACTGGGGAGCAGGGAAGAATGACACCCTTAGCTTGATGCGATCGCTTTCTTAATCAAGATCAAACATAGCATCTAAATCTCTATATCCACTAACTACTCTTGCGATTTCAATTCCGTTTTCAAGAGGGAAATAAAAGATTAGATAATCTTCTACAGGAAAACTTCGTAAACTAGGGATTAACTCATCGCGCCTACGTCCCAGATTGGGGAATTTAGCTAATTTTTTACAAGCCTGTTGGATTTTTTCTTTTAAAATTCTAGCAGCTTGCGGATTTTTCCCAGCCAAGTAACTATTAACTTGCTTTAAATCCAATCTAGCTGAGGGTGAGAAAATAATCTTTGACATTATTTCTGACTCATCGGGAAACCCTTAGCCTCTATTTGTTGTAAATCCTCTTCTAATTCTGAAAAAACCTCTTCGGCATTAATTCCTTCCTGTCGTCTTAATTCCTCAACGCCAATCATAACTTCCCGTTTCAATTCTTCAAATCTTCCTCGGTAAATTCTGTCTCTTTCTGCCAATAAACTCAATCCCTCTTGAATAACGGCTAAATCATCTTGATATTTTCCTGTTTTCATTTGTTGAGCAATCAAATCTTCTATTTCTGGTGTCAGTTGGATAGTGTTCATCGCTTCTCCTGATTACCTTTATATCATCCTAATCGAGTATTATAGCGCAGACTTTTTAGCATCTTATATTTTTAACAGATTTTCGGGTTTATCTCCCTGAATCTAAGTCTTCTAGCACCCGTGAGTCAAGGAAAAGGGGAACCGAGAAGAGAAACAACCTCTGCTCCCCTGCTCCCTCTCTCCCCTGACCCCTTGCTTCTCCACCGTCAATTACAAGGAAGCAACCGTGCGCCTTGGCAAGGAGAAAAAGACTTTTGACCTGATTTGAGGTTCGCGCTAGAATCGGGCAGATTACTCTGCGTCGTCTCCCGCAAACGGCAGTTCGTACCACTCTTTACAATTTCCCTCCCGATCCTCTTGCACACAAAAAGTTCCCCAATCAAGTTGAATGATCGCATTACCATCGCGAGAGACGGTAGCGGTATTTTTCCGTTGCACAGGAGCAGCATTGCGGGGTGTCAGTTTTTTGGTTTTCATGGGGTAAATCCTCCAATGATGTTAATTAATTTAATTAAGCGGCCTTGACATCTTCTCGTCAATAGTTTTCCGTGAAGTTTTTGTGAAGTTTTTGTGAAGTTTTGTTAAGTTTAGCTCTGATCAGCTTAAATTTCCGGAAGAAAATTCTCTGGTGAATCAAGGAAAAGGGGTACCCAGAAGATAAACAACCTCTGCTCCCCTGCTCCCCCTCTCCTCTGCTCCCGGTGCTTCTCCAGTAACCGCTCAATGCTCGAAATCTTTATATAATAAGAATTATACAAGACTTGTCACACCCCCCAGCAAATTACCTGATCGATCAAATCTTGACTGATGCCAAAAAAATCAGAGAATTGAAACAAATGCTCAAAAAAGCTGGATTTATTGATTTTCCGGGAAAAGGCAGTCACAACCATTGGTTACACCCTCTATATGCAGGGAAAATCACTCTCTCGGGAAAAGACGGAGCGGATGCTAAACGTTACCAAGAACAAGAAGTCAAAAATGCCATTGAAGAGGTCAGGAGAAAAGAAGATGAAAAAACTTAAATATAGAATAGTGATTCAGTGGTCTGATGAAGACAATTGTTATCTAGTTGGCTTACCCGAATTTCCAGGTCAAAAATGGCGAACTCATGGTAATACTTATGCTGAATCAGTGAAAAATGCTGAAGAAGTCCTAGAATCTCTGATGGAACTTTATCAGAAATTAGGAGAATCTTTACCTGAGCCTGAAATAAATAAAAAGAGAGAAATTTTGCAAAAATAAACCTTGATAAGGGAATTGATGATCATCGCATTGGTAGCCAAAAAGTTTTAATTGTTTTGATTGGCAATAAATTGACAAACAATCTCAAATTTTAGATTTAATTCCCGCGCAATTTGTTCTTCGTTAAGTCCCAACCTAATCAGAAGAGGAATTGTTTCAAGTTTTCCTTCTTCTTCAGCTTCTTGATAAAACTTGGTTTGTTTCCATTCAGTGAGATTAAACATAGCTTCTAACTCCTAGCGAATTTTCTGCGGAAATTTGTAGATAATAATCTTCTCGATTAACTCGATAACATTTCTTTGAGTATTAGGGTCAATAACCTGTTGGTGAGTTTGCTTAATCAGTGATTGAACTTGTTTTGGTGCTTTTTTGGCGCTGATGAGGATAAACTAGAGGATACTGATCCCAAGAGATGATAGATGGGATATCCTTAGATTAGCACTTAGTATTCTCCCCGACATATATATCTTCCCTTCTTTTAATTTTCCGGCTCTACCGAACCTGTCATGCAAAACTATCAACAACTCATGCTTGTAAAGCTTGTACAATAGGGCTTTGAGTTTTTGTTAGATTGATATTTATCAACTTTAGAGCATTGCTGGACAGAGAGGGAGCTTGGGGAATTTTC
>NZ_JBLZRT010000134.1:0-1043 GCF_048564745.1 Microcystis sp. | reverse complement strand
TGATTACAGAAGAAACTACACCAATCAAAGCCGTAATTTTGCCAGTTGATATATTCTGCTCAGCAGTCATGTGTGTTTTCCTTTCATAAACTTAATAAGTCAGCTAACTATATATTATACGGAAACTTTTGGCATATCACCCCATTTAGGCGCAATCGCCAGAACTTTTACCTATATCACGCCCAAAAGCCTGTTAGCCAGATTAGCCCACATCGCACTTTAACCCACAATTTAAATCAATGTACATGGTGCGTTTCCCAAAAATCGATCGCTGGAGTAGTAGGACTTGCATTAGGGAACGCACCCTACCAGCTGAATTCACCCGCCATTTTGGTCTATTTTCCAGCATCAGTCGCTTTTTATTAGTCGGGTGCAATGATTTGTTAGACCTCAAATTCGATTACAGTAGCAATGGCGGCTACAATTTCCAGCATTGTAATTTCAGAAACGCTTCCTAATTTACGAATAAACCTTTGTAAATCCACCCCCCTTAGTTGAAGAGTATCAATTGCAGAAGCTTTATTCAATCCATTGATACTGTTAGGTTCAATTTTAACGTGCCAGAAATTTGCTGAAAAATATGTTTTCCAGTCTGTAATAGGAGCAATAAGCTTGATAGGAAGCTTTCCTACTGAATCGGAACTGATGACGACAGCAGGACGCAATTTTTTGATTTCTGCACCCACAGTAGGATCGAAGTTGACTAACCAAATTTCTCCACGTTTTGGAAGCTCAGGGTTAATACTCAATGATGTCACCTGCCATTAACTCCTGCCATTCAGAATCTTGTTGATAGTGAGAGAGCATTATATCGGCTTGACTTTTGAGAATATTCCTCCGTTCAGTCATTGGTAACTTCAGAAAAGCAAGACGCTGTTTTAAGGATGGAGAGATATATTCGTTGGTAGAAGAATCAGAACTAACTTCTTCAACCAAAATAACTACCTCAACAGTTTGTCCTACAGTCAGCTCTGGAGATTCAATTTCAATTCTATTTCCCGGTAGGACTTTTGCTGTCCTGTACAAAGTTGATTTAACCATTT
>NZ_JBLZRT010000133.1:0-20067 GCF_048564745.1 Microcystis sp. | reverse complement strand
ATGCACGAGCGTAATGCTCACAACTTCCCCTTAGACTTAGCTAGTGGTGAACAGGCTCCTGTAGCTCTGACCGCTCCTGCTATCAATGGTTAATTCCTAGTCTGAACGAAAAGGCACTCCCGCGAGGGGGTGCTTTTTTGTTGTTAGAATTATGATAAGCGTTGCTGAATTAGGCGATGATTTGATAATTTTGGATTTTGGATTATTTTCTGAAATACTCAAATTCTGAAAATCCTGATCAGGTTTTGGATTGTTAGAACTATCTGTAAATATTAGAGTTCTTGCACAATTAATTTTTGATACTTCAAAAATGAGAAGAATAGGCATAAAATTGCATAAAATACCTGAATAGAGCATTTAAATTGATTAATGCTCATTCTTAATTCTCCTGACTACTGACTACTGGCTCGTGACTCCTCACCTAACGGAAGATTTTTGATTTTTGCAAGAGGTCTAATCTATCGATTTTGAGCCCTAAAAGCTGACAGCGGACGGCGGAAATTAATTGTGGTAAAAAGCGCAAAAATGATTACAATCGATACAAAATATCAACGACTAGGATTAAATGGCTACTCATATTGTTACTGGTGTCGCGGGTTTTATAGGTTCTAACTTGGCACAAAAGCTTTTAGAACAAGGAGATCAGGTGATCGGGATCGATCAATTTAACGATTATTATGACCCCAGTTTAAAGCGCAAAAATGCCCATATTCTAGCAAAATATCCCGAATTTAAGTTAATTGAAGCGGATATACAAGCCCTCGACTGGAGACAACTGTTGCAAGGAGTAGAAGTATTATTCCATCAGGCAGCCCAAGCAGGAGTCAGAGCAAGCTGGGGTGATGGATTTCGTCAATATACCGAAAGGAATATAAATGCTACTCAAATTATTCTTGAGGCCGCCAAGGAAACCCCTTCTTTACAACGGATGGTTTTTGCTTCCACTTCCTCGGTGTATGGCAATGCGGAAACGATGCCGACTCCGGAAACCCTTTGTCCCCAACCAGTTTCACCCTACGGCATCACCAAATTAGCGGCAGAAAGACTCTGTTGGCTATATCACCAGAATTTTAACGTTCCTGTCACTGCCTTGCGTTATTTCACCGTTTATGGACCGCGGCAACGTCCCGATATGGCTTTCCATAAGTTTTTTCAAGCGGCGATCGCGGGTAAACCGATCGGCATCTACGGGGATGGAAAACAAACCCGCGATTTTACCTTTATTAGCGATGCTGTAGCCGCCAATTTAGCCGCTGCCGTAGTGCCGGAAGCGGTGGGTGAGGTGTTTAATATTGGTGGTGGCAGTCGCGTAGTATTGCTGGATGTCTTGGATACCATGGAAAAAGTCATCGGTAAACCGATCGAGCGATCGCATCAAGGATTGGCCCGGGGAGATGCCCGTCACACCGCCGCCGATGTCACCAAAGCGCGTACTATTCTAGGTTATAATCCCCAAGTCTCTTTAGCCGAAGGATTAGCCCAAGAATGGCAGTGGATTCAGGGATTATATTGTTAAGTTAATTAGGGTTGGCTGAACATCAGTGGAAGCCTTTTGGCGATTGCTAGATGACTAAAAATAAAAGAGTGCTGATTTTAGGGGGAACGGGGGAAGCGGCGGCATTAGCGGCTAAAATTGCGGCAATTCCGGGTATAGATGCCATCGCTTCCTTTGCCGGTCGCACGAGAGAACCGATTACTCTCACAACTCCTTCTCGCCGGGGGGGGTTTGGTGGTGCCACTGGGTTAGCCAATTATCTGCGGCAAGAAGGCATTGATTGTTTAATTGATGCCACCCATCCCTTTGCCGCGCAAATTTCCTTTAATGCCGCTCAAGCCGCCTCGGATTGTGGTATTCCTCGATTAATCTTAAGTCGTCCAGCTTGGGAAAAAGTATCTGGAGATAATTGGATTGAAGTAGAAAACAATCAAGCGGCAGCGAATATTTTACCCGGGTTAGCGCCGCGGATATTTCTCACTATTGGTCGGCAAGAACTGGCAAGTTATGCACATTTAAACAATATCTGGTTTTTGATGCGGATGATTGACCCACCGGCAGCGGATGCCATCGTACCGATTGGAAAATTATTGTTGGAACGGGGGCCTTTTTCTTTGCAGTCAGAGCGCTCTCTTTTACAAGAATATAAGATTGGGGCGATCGTGAGTAAAAATAGCGGCGGTGATGCCACCTACGCCAAAATTATCGCCGCTAGAGAGTTGGGAATAACCGTGGTCATGGTACAACGTCCACCCGTACCTGAAGGAGAAAAAGTGGCAGATGTTAAAAGTGTCCTGTCATGGTTAGAAAAAAGATGGCTCTCTTGATGAGACCTCTTGCAAAAATCAAAAATCTTCCGTTAGGTGAGGAGTAGGGAGCCAGTAGTCGGTCGTCTAATAGTTTTCTTTTTCCTCCGTCACCAGAGTAATACCTGTCCATTCTCCCTTCTCGTTATAAGAACGAATTAAGCGCTGTCTTTGAGTAGGAGAAAGTAACCAACCTACCTCTAAAACAAAACGATGACCGGCAGTAATTTTCAGAGGTGTATTACAGGAAGCTCCATCCGGCAGCAGCAGGATTTGCATCGGCAGCGGACTATTTTCAAACAACAATCTTTGTCCCTCAATACGAGCGCTAGAAGTGATTTGATTATCGCCAAAAGTCAAAGTTTGCGAGAGATAATTATCCCCCTGACGCTCGATCAATACATGGGTAGAATAGGCAGCAGAATTATAAAAATCGCGTCCCGTTGTCACCGCCTGTCCTCGCCATTGACCCAGTAATTGCTCCACCGTTAACATCGGTCTTTCTGGTGACTGAGAATCAACTAACTTTTCCCGAATTAAAGTCAAGCGATCGAACTCACAGCGCTCATTAAATAACTGTACAATTCTTAATCGTCTTTCCCCAGAGATTAACCCAAATTCTGCTCCGAATTGTGAGGAAAAACTACTAAAATATAGAGAACCTTGACAAAAAGCTCCCGTCTGGCTAAATAGAATACCCTGATGGAGAGAACTATACTCTAAAATTAAATCTTCCGGCACTCGATCGCTGTAGAAACGGCGGACTAATTGACGAATCGATCGATTATTATTAATGCCTTGCAAAGATACCAAAGTCGGGGTATCTTCGATCAAGTCGCCTTGGGGAGACAGACGGGTAAAAGAACCTTGCCATTGACCGAGATTTTTTAGTAAACATTCCCACTGGGAGAGCATAATAATTGAGGTAATTGGGGGAAATAGGAAAAAATACATGGGAACAATTCGATTAATGCACGCCAAACTCCATCGAGTGCGCGTCAGCGAGGCTAACGTCGATTATGTCGGCAGTATCACTATCGATCGAGAATTGATTGAGCGGGTCGGTATTTTGCCCCTTGAAGAGGTGGATGTGGTCAATCTTAGCAATGGTAAGCGCTTTTCCACCTACGTTTTTCCCGGCCAAACCGGGGAAATTTGCCCCAACGGTGGTGCGGCTCTGCTCTGTCAACCCGGAGATATTTTGATTATCTATGCTTACGAACAACGTCCGAGGCAAGAAGTTCTCGAAAACGGTCATTTTGCCAAAGTTCTCGTCGCTGATGCCGAAAATCGCTGTCAGCAATTTTTTGAACAGAGCTTAATTCCCCGGGGTGATGGTCAAGGAGTGGAATTTTATAGCCAAGAATGCTGATTCTTGTCCTCAATTTGTTAACTTTCCCGTCATAATAAGAATAAGTAATGTAAACTTTCTTAAATCAGCCCCCATGCGTGTAATTCTCATGACCGGTAAGGGAGGCGTGGGTAAAACCTCCGTCGCCGCCGCTACAGGACTCCGCTGCGCCGAACTTGGCTATAAAACCCTAGTTCTCAGCACCGATCCCGCTCACTCTCTCGCTGACAGTTTCGATCTCGAATTAGGTCACGATCCTCGTTTGGTACGCCCCCATCTCTGGGGGGCAGAATTAGACGCACTAATGGAATTGGAAGGCAACTGGGGTGCGGTAAAACGTTACATTACTCAGGTATTGCAAGCTAGGGGTTTAGATGGAGTGCAAGCGGAAGAATTAGCGATTTTACCCGGAATGGATGAGATTTTCGGCTTAGTTCGTATGAAACGCCATTACGATGAGGGTACTTATGATGTGTTGATTATCGATTCCGCACCCACGGGGACAGCTTTACGATTGTTGAGTTTGCCAGAGGTGGGCGGTTGGTACATGAGAAGATTTTACAAACCTTTACAGGGAATGTCGGTGGCATTGCGACCACTGGTGGAACCTTTTTTTCGACCGATCGCCGGTTTTTCCCTGCCGGACAAGGAAGTTATGGACGCTCCCTACGAGTTTTATGAGCAGATTGAGGCCCTAGAAAAGGTTTTGACCGATAATACTCAAACCTCGGTCCGTTTGGTGACAAACCCCGAAAAAATGGTGATTAAGGAGTCTTTACGCGCCCATGCCTATCTAAGTCTCTATAATGTTTCCACCGATTTAATTATTGCTAATCGGATTATTCCCGACAAAGTAACCGATCCTTTCTTTGCTCGTTGGAAAGAAAATCAACAGGGTTATAAACAGGAAATTTACGATAATTTTCATCCCTTACCGGTTAAGGAGGTTCCTCTCTACTCCGAAGAAATGTGTGGTTTACCCGCTTTAGAAAGACTGAAAGAAACTCTTTTTGCCGGGGAAGATCCGACTAAGGTTTATTACCACGAAAACACCATTCGGGTAGTTCAACAGGAAAATAACTACAGTCTGGAGTTATATTTACCCGGCATACCAAAGGAACAGATACAACTAAATAAAACTGGAGACGAGTTAAATATTCGCATTGGCAATCACCGTCGTAATTTAGTCTTGCCCCAAGCTTTGGCAGCCCTGAAACCTTCTGGAGCAAAAATGGAAGATGATTACCTGAAAATCTCTTTTAGCAACGTGGTAAAAGTTTAATTTCCCCAGATTGGGTGGAGCTAAGGGAAGTGGGGAGGTTTTCAGTGATCAGTAAACAGTGAACTGAAAACTCAAATCCGATCTCTGATAGCTGTCTCCCCTCAACCGTCTCGACTAGGAAATTAATTTTACACGACCACTTATCTCTTGGATTTGGTGGGTAAAATGTACTCTAAGATATATTCCCCCTAGCGCGGGGGTGGAACGAACCACAAAGACACAAAGGACACAAAGATCGATCCTATGTAAGTTAAACTTATCACAGAGAACCTAGAAGAGCCATTGTTCCTTCACCCCAATTCGTGAAATTCCTCATTGCTGCGATGCAAATTCCCCACCTGCCTAGGTGTCCGGGTGGGGACTGACGCGGGATCGTTCACCCTAATTTCGGTAAACCCATACTATAGTTCTGTACTCTGGCGTTGAGATTATAGCTAATTTCGCCTTTTTGGAGGAGAGAACGGATAAAATGTTCTAGATCTGAACCGATGCGACGGAGATTATATTCGCTCAGTTCTTCCCCATTGTAGGATTCTACCAATTCATCAAACTTACTATAAACCTTATTGAGAGCCACTTCTTCCCAATTAAATTCATTATCGGGATCCACATCAAGAGTCAAGACATTGTTACTCTCGATTAATTGATTATTTTTTACTTCAGCCGTATAAATGCGAATATGACGGGTCGTGGATTTTAACAGCATGGAATCTTCAGGGTAAGTTAGACGCTATGTCTAAGATTTTGCCATGATTTGCGGAAATGGGGAAATGGGGAAGTGGGGGTGTGGGGTGTGGGGTGTGGGGTGTGGGGTGTGGGGTGTGGGAATTATGGATTATGAAGTGGGGTAGATGGGGAAGTGGGGAAGCTGTCTCATCTCACCCTATCACCCTATCACCCCAAAACCCTATCACCCCAAAACCCTATCACCCCAAAACCCTATTACCCGAACAATGTTTACGGATCGACCAGAAACGTGATACTATGATAGGTTGCAGTGTTTAAGCAGAGATCACGAGTCCTATGGCCTTAACCCAGACCAAAAAACAAGAACTAATCAGCCAATATCAGGCCCACGAAACCGATACAGGATCATCGGAGTTACAGGTAGCTTTCTTAACCGAGAGAATCAACCAACTGACCGAACACCTGAAAGCTAACCCGAAAGACCATGCTTCCCGTCGGGGATTACTCCAGATGATCGGTCGTCGTCGGGGACTGTTAACCTATATCCAGAAGAAAGATCAACAACGTTATCAAACCCTGATTGGTCGTCTCGGAATTCGCCGTTAAGCTTACCCCCTTTGCATCCCTACCATGGCCTCTGAATCGAAATCGACGGAGAAAAAAGAGCGTCTTCCCTTTGAGCCGCGCCAAAATAAGCGAAAAACCCCGAAAATTGCCCCTAGTCCCGTGCCACCGCCGATAAAGACTCGCTCCGAGGAAACCAGCTTAAAGGCAATTCCGCAAGCGGTCAGTCAACGGATGGCCAAACGCATGGCGGTATTTTGTGGCATTCCGACAGTATTGGGGATAACTTCCTTTTTTGGCTTCTACTGGATTATTAGCCACAATCTTCTCGAAATCCCTTCCTACGTCGCCATGCTCGTCAGTTTAAGCCTATTTGGTCTAGGTTTTATCGGTCTGAGTTATGGCATCTTCTCCGCTTCTTGGGACGAGGATCGGGTGGGGGATTGGCTAGGATGGCAAGAATTTCAAGCTAATTTTGGCAGAACGATCGCCGCGTGGCGGTCCGGCAAAAAAGAAGTGGAAGAAAAATAGATAACCTCTAGAAATCGTCAACAATAGAGATTAAAGGAAAAAATAAAGGGTTAATGCCATGATTATTGTCATGAAAGTTGGTTCCCCGGAAATTGAAATCGAGCGCGTCAGTGCCGAATTCGAGGCATGGGGATTAAGTCCTGAAAAAATCGTCGGTAAGCATAAAGTTGTCATCGGTTTAGTCGGAGAAACCAGGGAATTAGACCCCCTACAAATCCAAGAACTAAGCCCTTGGATCGAAACCGTCCTGCGAGTCGAACAACCCTTCAAACGCGCCTCTTTAGAATACCGTCACGGGGAATACAGCGAGGTTTTAGTCCCCACTCCTAACGGTGTTATCCCCATCGGCAGAAATCATACCGTTAGCATTGTCGCCGGCCCCTGTTCGGTGGAAAATGAGGCGATGATCGTGGAAACTGCCAAACGAGTGGCAGCAGCCGGAGCGCAATTCCTCCGGGGTGGTGCCTACAAACCCCGCACTTCTCCCTATGCTTTCCAAGGTCACGGGGAAAGCGCTTTGGAATTACTAGCGGCGGCTAGAGATGCCAGTGGTTTGGGTATTATCACGGAAGTAATGGACGCAGCGGATCTCGATAAGATTGTCGAAATAGCCGACGTGGTGCAGGTGGGGGCCCGCAATATGCAGAATTTTTCCCTCCTGAAAAAAGTTGGGGCGCAACCGAAACCAGTCCTACTCAAGCGCGGCATGGCGGCCACTATTGAAGATTGGTTGATGGCGGCAGAATATATCCTCGCGGCAGGAAATAGCAATGTCATTCTCTGCGAACGCGGTATCCGCACCTTTGACAGTAAATATACTCGCAATACCCTAGATTTATCCTGTATTCCCGTTTTAAGAACTTTAACCCACCTGCCGATCATGATCGATCCTAGCCACGGTACGGGTAAATGGGAATATGTACCGACCATGGCCATGGCTTCCCTGGCAGCTGGGGCCGATTCCTTGATGATCGAGGTACATCCTAACCCAGCCAAGGCCCTATCCGATGGGCCGCAATCCTTGACCCCCGACCGGTTCGATCGATTAACTCAGGAGTTAGCGGTCATTGGTAAGACGATCGGGCGTTGGCCCCAGGTTCCAGCACTGGTTTAATAAGATAATAAGGGGGTGAATCAACCCCCTTTTTTGGGCATAAATTTCGCTTTTCGGGGCAGTTATGGTGACAGTTCCTCTGGAGTTAAATACTAGCGAAATCCGGGCAGAAAGACGGGTAGTTTTTAATCATCTCAGTTGGTTATCCTATCGGCAAATTTTACAAGCCCTAGGGGAAAATAATCGCGCCCATTTATTTTATGATCGTGGCACTTTAGAGATTACTATGCCCCTAGAAGAACACGAGTTTTATCGAGAATTAATCGGACGTTTTATCTATTTTTTGGTGTCCGAATTGGGTTTAAAAATTAAAAGTCTGGGTTCCACAACTCTAGCTAGGGAAGATTTAGAACGAGGGGCAGAACCTGACAATGCTTACTATATTCAAAATCAAGCTAAAGTGCTAGGAAAAAGAATTAATTTAACTGAAGATCCGCCCCCAGATTTAGTGGTGGAAGTGGATATAACCCACACGGATATTAATAAATTAGCACTTTATGCCCGTTTGGGAGTGCCGGAATTATGGCGTTTTAATGGACAAATCTGGCGCATTTATCGGTTAGAAAAGGAAGGTTATCAGGAAGAAGAATTTAGTGCGACTTTTCCCCTAGTTCCCAAAACTAAACTCTATGAATTTTTAGCCACTGCTCAAGAGGATGAAGTGAGGGCAGAAAAGAATTTAAGAGCATGGGTTGTTAGTCAACTAGCTGAAAGTTGAGGTAATTATGGTGACAGTTCCTCTGGAGTTAAATACTGAGCAAATTAGGGGCGAAAAACGGGTAGTTTTTAATCATCTCAGTTGGTTATCCTATCAGCAAATTTTACAGGCCGTAGGGGAAAATAATCGCGCCCATTTATTTTATGATCGTGGTACTTTAGAGATTACTATGCCCCTAGAAGAACACGAGTTTTATCGAGAATTAATCGGATTATTTATCCGGATTTTGGTGGTAGAATTGGGTTTAAAAATTAAAAGTCTGGGTTCCACAACTCTAGCTAGGGAAGATTTAGAACGGGGGGCAGAACCTGACAATGCTTACTATATTCAAAATCAAGCTAAAGTGCTAGGAAAAAGGATTAATTTAACTGAAGATCCGCCCCCAGATTTAGTGGTGGAAGTGGATATAACCCATACGGATATTAATAAATTAGCACTTTATGCCCGTTTGGTAGTGCCGGAATTATGGCGTTTTAATGGACAAATCTGGCGCATTTATCGGTTAGAAAAGGGGGTTTATCAGGAAGGAGAATTTAGTCCGACTTTTCCCCTAGTTCCCAAAACTAAACTCTATGAATTTTTAGCCACTGCTAAAGAGGATGAAGTGAGGGCAGAAAAGAATTTAAGAGCATGGGTTGTCAGTCAACTAGCTAAAAATAATTAACTAGGGTTTGCTGAAAAAGTTTGTTGGTGGGGTTAGGAGCCGGTCGTCAGGAGTCAGGAGACAGGAGAATTAAGAATGAGTAATAATCAATTAAATGGTTTATTTAGGGTTGGCTGAATAAATGTGAAATGTAGGCAAGGTAAGGGTTTTGTGGCTCTTCTCTTGAAACAGGTGCCAGATTTTGAGAGAATCGTCCTTCAAAACCTTGCGTCTTCATCGGCCCGCGTCCTGTAGGGGCGAAGCATTCGGGCAATAACCTATCGGTGAAACTGGAGATTTTCTATCCGAATGCTTCGCCCGTACTTTTTCAGCAAGCCCTATTTAGAGATTTTCTGCCAGTTAATCTGGCTCTCCCCTACTTGTGGTCATAAGAAAAAGTTATGAAAAAGTCAGAGATCCAAATTTTCCTAGCTCACGCTAGTGAGGACAAACCAGCAGTTTTGGCACTGCATGAGCGCCTTAAGCAAGCGGGATATAAACCTTGGTTGGATAAAAAAGACCTGATTCCAGGCCAGAACTGGCGTTCAGTCATCCCCAAGGCGATCGCAAATAGTCAACTGTTCATCGCTTGTCTCTCCCAACGCTCGATTGCTAAACAAGGATTCGTGCAGCGGGAATTTAAAATGGCCCTCAATCAATATGCTGACAGACCGCCGAATTCAATCTACCTCATTCCGCTGAGATTGGATGAATGCGATATCCCCGACCTGCGACAGGAGGAGTATGGCTTGAACCTGCGAGACCTCCACTGGCTTGATTATTGGGAAGAAGACGGATTTGAGCAACTAGAAAGAGCAATTACCCATCAGTTCAATCCTGAACCGGAAGAGCCAAAAAAACCCGTAATCGTCACTCCACCGTTATCAGTATTTAACTTTGAGATCGTGCGAGTAAATGCTAAGGGTGAGCAAATTAACAAAGAGTCGAAACAGTCCCAATATTTCAGGGAAGATTTGGGCAACGGCATCACCTTAGAGATGGTCGCCATCCCCGGTGGCACATTCACGATGGGTTCACCAGCAAATGAGAAATATAGTTTTGATGATGAACGCCCTCAACATGAGGTTAACGTCCCCCCCTTTTTTATGGGTAAATATCCCATCACTCAGGCTCAGTGGAAAGCGATCGCCTCTCGCACGGATTTAAAAGTTGACCCTTCGGCTTCGCTCAGGGTCAACCTTGATCTCAACCCAGCCTATTTTAAAGACCGTCCCGATAGCGATCGCCGCCCCGTGGAACAAGTTAACTGGTACGATGCCGTCGAATTCTGTGCGAGATTATCGAAACTAACGGGAAGGGAATACCGACTTCCCAGTGAGGCGGAATGGGAGTACGCCTGTCGTGCTGGAACCACCACCCCATTTTACTTTGGGGAAACCATTACGGGGGAATTGGCTAACTACAATGCCAGTAATACCTACGCCGATGAATACAAAGGAGAATATCGACAACAAACGACTCCTGTGGGACAATTTCCCCCCAATGCCTTCGGACTGTACGATATGCACGGCAATGTCTGGGAATGGTGCGCCGATACTTGGCACGATAACTATGACGGTGCGCCGACGGATGGCAGTGTCTGGACAGAAAATGGGGATGATAATTGTTCTCTTCCGCGGGGCGGTTCTTGGTACTACAATCCAGGTAACTGCCGTTCTGCTTACCGCAGCTACAACAACCGCCGCGGCAACGACAGCAACAGCAACGGTTTTCGGGTGGTGTGCGGTGCTGGGAGGACTCTGTAACCCTTTTCCCCTTTTTTTCCCTTTTTACCCTCATTCCCTATTTTTTCTCTTTTCTTTTCTTTCCCGCCCTTAGGCGGGTCGATTTTGTAGGGGCGAACTCGACCCATTTGGTCGATTTTTGCTTAACAATTGTCAAGGATTGTTAAGATGCGCTTACCCTGCACTTTTCCCCTAGTTCCCAAAACTAAACTCTAGGAATTTTTAGCCACTGCTCAAGAGGATGAAGTTAAAGCAGAAAAGAATTTAACTTAGTGTCAACAGACTTGCAAAAATTAGGTGGGCAATGCCCACCCTAATCTTAGGATGGCGGTTTGTAGGTAGAAGCAACGGATAATTCTTTTAATTGCTTCGCTGCCACTGTCGAAGGTGCAGAAGTGAGTAAACAACTAGCTTGCTGGGTTTTCGGGAAAGCAATCACATCGCGAATTGATTCTTCTCCTGCTAACAACATCACCAAGCGATCTAAACCGTAGGCGATGCCACCGTGGGGAGGGGTTCCGTATTCAAAAGCTTCTAACAAAAAGCCGAACTTATTATAGGCTTCCTCTGGGGATAGACCGATGGTGGCGAAGACTTTTTCCTGTACTTCCCGTTGATAGATCCGCAAACTGCCGCCACCGATTTCAATACCATTAAAAATCATATCGTAGGCTAGGGCGCGAGCGTGGGCTAGATCGTCTAAATCTTCGGGATTGGGGGCAGTAAAGGGATGATGCAATGCTTCTAGGCGTTTTTCCTCGGCGTTGTATTCAAACATCGGGAAATCCGTCACCCAGAGGAGGTTGATTTTCTCCGGATCAATTAATCCCAATTGTTCCCCTAAAACTAAGCGTAGGCGGGATAGGGATTTATTGACTGTATCGGTATCTCCTGCCCCAAATAAGAGCAGATGCCCCGGTTTTGCGCCAGTCTTCTCGATTAAAGCCTGTTTTTGTGCCTCTGTCAGGTTATCTTTAATCGCACCGATGGTATCAAAATCGTAGTCTTCGCGCACGCGGATGTAGGCGATTCCCTTCGCCCCCGCATCGGTGGCTTCTTTGAATAAATCCCCACCCGGTTTGATTCTGACGTTAGAAATCGCCTCGTTACCGTTGGGAATCGGTAAAACTTTCACCGTCCCACCACTAGCGATCGCACCTGAAAACACCTTAAATCCCGAATCGGCAAAAATCTCCGCCACATTGACCAATTCCAAGCCAAAACGGGTATCAGGGCGATCGACCCCATAGCGATCCATAGCCTCAGCATAGGTTAAACGGGGCAGGGGCAGGCTTATATCGATATTTTTGACTTTTTTGAAGATATGAGCGATTAAAGCCTCATTTAGGGCTAAAATCTCAGGTAAAGAGAGAAAACTCATCTCCATGTCTAACTGAGTAAATTCCGGTTGACGATCAGCGCGCAGATCTTCATCGCGGAAACAGCGAGCGATTTGATAGTAGCGATCCATTCCCGACACCATTAATAATTGCTTAAATAGTTGCGGTGATTGGGGTAAAGCGTACCATTGGCCCGGGTTGACACGGGAAGGAACCAGATAATCCCGCGCTCCTTCGGGAGTCGATCGAGTTAAAATTGGTGTTTCCACTTCGATAAAATGCTGTTCATCTTCGAGAAAACGGCGCATTTCCTTGACAACTTGGTGACGTAGTTGTAAATTCTGACTCATACGCTCCCGGCGTAGGTCTAGATAGCGGTATCGCAAGCGCACATCTTCCCGTACCGATTCGCTTTCGGAACTAGAGACGACAAAAGGCAGTTGTTTAGTAACCCCGTTGAGAATCTCGATGCTAGTGGCGTAAATTTCGATTTCTCCGGTGGCAATGCGCGGGTTAAGGGATTCGGTAGGCCTTTGACTGACTGTTCCCGTCACCTTGAGGACATACTCGTTTCTGACGGTTTCAGCGATGGGGTAGGAAGCGGGGGTTCGTTGGGGATCGCTGACGATCTGGACAATACCACTGCGATCCCGCAGATCAATAAAAATAACGCCACCGTGATCGCGACGGCGATCGACCCAACCGAAGAGGGTGACACTTTTTTCAATTTCGATCGCGCTAAGGTCGCCACAGTAGTGAGTTCGCATAGTCTAACTAGAGAATTACTTATATTACGAATGTAGTATAGAAAGGATGTGGCCAGAAAAAAATCAGACGGCCTTGCTTATTATGCCAGTATTTTGTCGCTTTTGTCCTCTTGTTTAGGGTATTTTTATGGTCTTCTAGTCCTCAGCTATCGGCTTTTCGCAGATGGGCTATAATCAACAAGGCTCCTCTAGCAGTTACCAATTTTGAACGATTAAAAACATGAATTGCTTAGAAAAAAAAATGGTGCAACTGTTAAGAGAACTCAGGGAAGATCACCATGTTTCAGGGGTAAAAGCGGAATTCGAGACGGAAGGAACCCGACTGACGGAAGCGATGCGGTTGAAAGAAATTAGTCTGAAAGCGGGGGTAGATTTTAATCTGAAAATCGCCGGTTGCGAAGCGATCAGAGATATCTTTGATGCGGTTAATTTAGGAGTTGATCGCTTGATTGCTCCCATGGTAGAAACAGCCTACGCTTTACAAAAATATCTGCGGGCAGCTAGGAGGGTTTTAGCTGATCAACGGGTGGAAAATGTGGAGTTATTGGTTAATATCGAAACTATTACTGCCTGTGAGAATTTTCAGGAAATGTTGGCGATTCCAGAGATAAAATCTCTCCATGGTATCGTCATCGGACGGATGGATTTAGCCTGTTCTTTGGGATTAACCCGCCAGGATGTGAATAGCGAGCAAGTTTTAGCTCTGGCTTTACCTTTGGCAAAAAAAGCTAAGGCTGCCGGTTTGACTGTTGCCATTGGGGGTGGGGTGTCACTAGATTCTTTACCGTTTTTCAAAATGTTCTGCCAAGGACATTTTGACCGCTTCGAGACACGCAAAGTTATCTTTGATTGTCCCCAAGCTTTGGATAATTTCAGTTTAGCTTTGCCAAAAGCGATCGAGTTTGAATTACTCTGGCTAGAGAATAAGAAAAATTATTATGGTGCTATTGTTCGTGAAGATGACCGGCGTTTAGAAATCCTCCATAATTTACTTTTTGGTTAAAGATATTGATCCTTCGATCGACCGCTCAAAACCTAGGCAGCAAAGTTATACGGATGTGGACTCATTGGCTCTTCTCGACTTTGTGTGATAATTTTTGCTTATGGAATTGTGAAATGCTTATCGGGCAAGACTTTTATGGCTATTTTGCCGAAGAAACTATCAGTATAGACCTCGTTTCCACAGAGAAACCAGAAGAGCCAAGAGAGCCACTTATTATGAATAACTTCTGTTAAGTAAGTAGTTATAATTAAATTGAAGATAGATTTTGCCTCTGATCCCCCCTGCCCCCCTTGATAAGGCTATCCCTTATAGGGATCTTTCTTAACAATTTTTGCAGTAAGCACTCCAACCCTTATCCTGACTTGATTTCAGTTTTTTCTTTGTCAGTAAGGGTGTCAACAAGGAATATTATAGATTGTTAACCGAGTCTTGAAAGCCTTGTGCCACAAAGGTTTGAAATGTTAAGAAAGATGTGACTAAAGGACAGCTTGATAAGGGGGGTGCCGATAGGCGGGGGGATCCCCCCTGCCCCCCTTGATAAGGGGGGTGTCTGACAACTTTTAACACCTACCTACTTAATTATTTTAAGGTGGTGATTCGGTAGTAGTGAAAAAATTAAAAATTATCTCTCTAATATACCGTTTCTCTCTCTATCACTATGAATACGGTCCTATCCATTAGTCACATCTTTCTTAACATTTTAACCCTTTGTAGCACAGGGCTTTCAAGACTCGGTTAACAATCTATAATATTCCTTGTTGACACCCTTACTGACAAAGAAAAAACTGAAATCAAGTCAGGATAAGGGTTAGAATGCTTACTGACAAAATTGTTAAGAAAGATCCCTATAAGGGATAGGGTACTTATTAATTTTCCTGCATTTTTCTGCTCACTTTGTTATTTTCGCTTTTCTGCTCTGACACCAGATTTTTTGTTCTCGAGGATTTCTCGGTCTTTTTTCACCATTTCTTTTAAAGAGTAACTCCACCGTCCACAGGTAAAACCACACCTGTCATATAGGGGTTGATAATCAAACTCAATACTGCTAGAGCGACTTCTTCGGGTTGCCCTAAATGTTCGACAGGTAGGGCAGAAACCGCCCATTTGCTTAAGTCCGAGCGTTCTGAATCACCTTGACTGCTCCAGATAGTTGTATCTTCTATTAATCCGGGGGCAACAACGTTAACGCGAATAGGAGCGATTTCTAGGGCGAGGGCGCGTCCAAATACGGCTACTGCACTATTAGCGGCGGCTATGACGGAAATTCCGCCCATTTTGGAATATTTGAACATAGTAACGCTGGATGTCAGGGTAATAGAACCGTCTTTGGCCAAAGTTTTCAGGGAGCCACGCACGGCTAAAAAGGTTGCCCAGAATTTCTCCATACCTCCCCGGGCCGTTTCTGTGGTCATTTCGGTTAATAAGGCTCGCGGCATATTTCTGTCTCCGAGAGAGGTGACTACTAAATGGTCAAAGTTGCCAATTTCTGCAAAAAAGGCATTAACAGAATCTTCTTCTAAAAAATTAACAGTTTTGGCTTCAATCTCCCCGGAAATTAGGGCAACAGCGGCAGCTAATTTCTCTTGAGAAGCATGGGAAAGCACCACTTTTGCCCCCAGGGAGAGCAATTTTTCGGCAATCGCTAGGTCAATCCCGGAGCTTGCACCAATAATAACGACTTTTTTACCCGATAAGGAATCAAACATTTTTTTGTCTCCAAAAATTAAAGAAAACCTGACAACTATTACAGTATATTAACTGGCTTTTGGGCAGCAACTAACCAATAAGTTATGGCTGAGGAACTTAGCAAATTATCCAGAGGCTTAATGTTTAAATTATAGGTTTCTTCGTCTAATTTTCCTGATTGCAATTCCTCGGTTAACCAAGACTTAAGATGGCGAAAATGTCTGAACCAGCACTCCTCCGTCACCTCGACAAATTGAACATCTTTAAACCCTGCCTGTTGATAAAGATTTTGATACTCGGCAATATCTTTGACCGTGTTTGCTTGGGGAACTGTCCAATCCCCCAAAAGTTCTGTTGTGGCAAAACTCATATCTGAGAGAATTAAGGTTCCCCCCGGCTTTAATACTCGCCAAGCTTCTTGCAAGAATTGCTGTCTAGTATTAAAATAAAAAGCCGCTTCTACACAAATAATTTGCTCAAAAGAATGATCAGCAAAATCCATCTCTACCGCATCCATTAACAGAAATTTACCCTCGGGAAAATTCAAGAGACTTCTGGCAATTTGTGTCGGAGAAATGTTAATCCCTACAATTGCTGTCAATGGATAATATTTGAGAAGATAATGGGTAGTTGCTCCTAAACCGCAGCCAACGTCAAGAATTGTTCCCTGTTTGTTGGGAATAAATTCTAAAAGTTTCTCCATCAGAGTAGAGGATGCTTCCTGTTGATCTTGAGTATGGGAGAGCCAATAACCGACATTAAAAAACTCTCTTTCACCATAAAACTCTCGAATCGAAGGACTACAAATTAAATCATCGAATCTACTAATCCATTCATTTTTATCCATTGTTAAACTCACTTAACTGTTTCGGCAAAAACTACATTAGTTTAACACGATTGGGCTTAGTAGAACCCACTTTCCGCACTTCTTAACATTCAATTGATAATTTTTACTAATATATTGCTTACAATCCTTTGCCAGTAAAGATTATAGCTACGATCATAGATTTTTATCAAGGTGAAGAATTGCAAATTTTTTTCTCAGAAAAAATCAATTATTGAAATTTTTCTCAATAGTAGTTTCTACAATCAAGGTTTTTCGTCAAAACATCTTGGGAAATGTAAAAATATATATAGCGGTAAGCACTTGAGTGAGATACAAACCAAGCTTTGCCTAGCATGGTTTATAGCTCGTGACACTGTACCTCATACGACTGCACACCGCTATAAAAGTATATGAAGATGTGCGGAATGTCGGCTGTTAAGGCACTATGCTGAATCATACTGTTTTTAAAAACACAGAGTTGTCATACCTAATTTTTCGCACACTTGTAGCCGTATCAACTACGACCCTAACAGCACAATCCTGAGTGCTGAGTGCCAAGCTCGCGATGGAGAATGGCTCCCCACCGAACTGACGCTTAGTGACCATATCGGTAATATAGATGGGGAATTGCAGTTCGGGGATCAAAACTTCCAAGAAACCTGCCAAGATTGTTACCTTGAGTTCGGGGATGGAGAGCAATCCCTATGGTTGGTGTGTACTTGTCAAACAATGGATGGGGAATGGAAACCTACGCAAATACTGTTAGACAGTCAGATCGATAATAACGATAGCCAACTGGAAATCGGATAGGGTAGGAGAGGACGCAAGAAATACACGATTCCGCTATCTGTTGGCTAGGAAACGTACACTTACCCGCAAGAAAAGTGTAGGTAGTTCACCAAGTATTTGACTTGAGTAAGACGGCAATATATGTTACTATCGCAAGGTAATCGCAGCTAGCTTGAAAAAGCTGCCACTCAAAACTAGGAATGACCATGAATTATCCTAATAGCGAACAAAGTAAAGCAATCCCCTTCTTTGCTCGTTTTTTATCTGCGGACCAAGACGAGGCTCCGACTCCCGATTCCCCCCCCGATTCTGAACCCGCTCCCGTTTGGACTTGGAAATGGCCTTCTGACTGGGAAGATAGTTAATTAATTTAAAAATTGCTTTCAGTAATTCAGACAGAAATAAACTGCCGCCATAAGTCAAGCAGGAGTAAGATTTATGGCGGTTTTTTGTTGTATTTAGGGTTTGCTAAACAAGTCAATTGGCTGGTGGAGGCAGCAGTGCTTAGTCAAGTTAAAACTACTCTTCAGCAATTTCGACTTCTTTGGGAGCAACGGGTTCTTCGGCAGCAATTTCTACTTCAATAGCCTTTTTCAGGTTAAGTTTTAGAACTTGAGAAATTGGCAAACCTTCCACCTCATTGATGAGATATTCTTGAGTTTCTGTTTCACGACGTTTGAGATAGACCGTTTTAAGCAGTGCCTCAATGCCATAACCCGTCACAATGTCACCAATAATAGTAGAAAGGCCTAAGACCCCAAGTCCACCAATTAGTCCCAGCGGACCGCCTAACCCAAAAAGTGCGTAAATCGCAGGATAGGCAGTACCACCGGATGCGGCAACAGCAATAATGAAAATAATGCCGGGGAGTCCAAGAGATGCAAGTTTTTGAACAACTTCATCCAGAGAAATTCCCCAGGAGACAAGTTTTTTGTTGATGTCTGTGGGATTAATTCCGAGAAAATCATGGGGAATGGCCGTTTCAGTAGTTTCCGTCATTGATGAGACTCCTAAAATCACTAAGTTGGATTGGTTGGTCGGGATTTCATTCATATAAAATCCATGGTAAGGCAAAAGAATACAAATCGGCTGTCTAGCAATCAGATGCCTTGCAGCATTCTACATTAGTCTTACCGTTCACACAACTTGTAGAAAATCGTCAGTTCTTAGATTAAATCCTGTTTAAAAGATAGAGGAGATTGGGGAGAAACAATTGATAACTGGGTTTTTCAAGTTGGATTGGGAGTTAACCATAGTCTTAAAAACGGGTTTGGTATCAAATCTCAAGGCAAACTTTTAACTCTTCGGCTAAAATCTGGACATGGGGTTCCACCATAATCGAGACATGATTTCCTAGTACGAAATGAATCTCAACTGGCTCTGTAGAAAATTCACTCCAGCCTAAAGAGGAATCCTCGCAATCTCCAGCTATTAAATCTTTATTTGGATCATCAGATAATTCCTCACTGGCCCGTATAATCGTAATTTTACCAGGATAAATCTGTTTAGGGAGATAATCAATCAGACATAAACAGCTAGTTTTATAGGCTTGGACAATTTTTTCAAGCTGTCTAGTTTCCGCATTGGGAGGAAGCATATTAGCCAGTTTAAAAAAGTTTAAGGCGTATCTTAATTGTTCCTCCACTGTTAAGAGTTGAAGAGTTTCATAGGAAATATCGATGGTTTTATCTAAATAAACTTCGATACCTTTGCTGACTTCAGCTAACCACCGCGCATGATCCCAATTAATATAATCAAGCAAAATTTGTTTATCTTTATAAGTGGGTGCTGAAGAATCAATAATTGCTAGTAATGCCACTTGTTGACCCTGATTAACCAACTGTTGAGCCATTTCAAAAGCCACATTACCACCGTAGGAATGTCCTCCCAAAAAGTAGGGTCCTTGGGGTTGTAAATCCTGCATGGCTTTAAGATAAATACTGGCTATATCCTCAATGCGAGTGATTTCTCCAAACTGTTGATAGAGATCATTTTCAAAACTGTAGAAAGGTTGATCTTTTCCTAAACAACGTCCTAAATGGTAAAAATAAAATGGTCGTCCCCCGGCGCCTGGAACACAGAAGAAAGGAGGCTTTGAACCCTGGGGTTGAATGGGAACCAAACAAGACTGGTTAGAGGAATCTGCATCGGTTTCGATAATAGTCGCTAACTGTTCAATAGTTGGGTTTTGAAATAGTGTAGTTACGGCAATTTCTTTGCCTAACTGTTCTTGAATTTGGGTGATTAAATAAGGAGCTAAAAGGGAATGACCACCGAGGTCAAAAAAGTTATCATGCACGCTAATTTTGTCAATCTTTAGCACTTTTGACCAGATTTGCACGAGGTTTAATTCTAACTGATTACGCGCTTCAATAAATCTGTCTGAATCACTGGTATTACTGGGAGCTTTTAACGCACGACGATCAATTTTTCCGTTAGCTGTTAAAGGGAAAAACTCCAGCAGCACAAAAGCACCAGGAACCATATAACCGGGCAATTTATCGCTAAGAAATTGACGCAAATCGCCACTTGTTAGCTTTACTCCTAGCTTAGGCACAATATAGGCAACTAACTGTTTTTCCCCGGGATTATCTTCACGAACAATCACACAAGAAGACTGTACCGCCTGATTTTGACTAAGTACAGCCTCAATTTCTCCCAATTCAATACGGAAGCCGCGAATTTTTACTTGATTGTCAATCCGTCCTAAATATTCAATA
>NZ_JBLZRT010000132.1:0-10469 GCF_048564745.1 Microcystis sp. | reverse complement strand
TATCAAACAGGGCTAACATCAGGATATTGGGGAGATGAAAATAACTCTCAGCAATTGATAGGAGACTTTAATGGAGACGGCAAAGATGACATTGTTAATTTACAAAGTGATGGGATTTCTAATAACTGGGTAGCTTTATCTAAAGGAGATGGTTCATTTAACCTTATTCAACGCGCTCAAGGGCTATCTATCGGTTTTTGGGGAGATGAAAATAACTCTCAGCAATTGATAGGAGACTTTAATGGAGACGGCAAAGATGATATTGTTAATTTACAAAGTGATGGAATTTCTAATAATTGGGTAGCAATATCCAGAGGTGAAAGATTTGGATATGATCTGGGTAAATTTGAAGACTATGATGATACCTATACTTATAATCTTGGCGACGGAAGTAAAACTATTTATGATAGTGAAAGCTATCAAGGAAAAACTCGTGATGGCGGTGTTGATGTTCTTCAATTTGATTCAAAAGCAGAAAGCTGGCTTTTATCCAATTGGGTTATTAAAAACAACGATCTGAATTTAGAGATTTTAATTCCCAGAAGATCGCTTGGCCCTGGCTATGCAGTCTCCGCAGACATGGTTCGCACAACTCTTGTAACGATAAAAGACTGGCTAAAACCCCAAAATCAAATCGAAATCTTCCGTTTTGCTGACGGAAAAGAATATGCTCCTACCCTTGGCCTTAACGGTTCCGTCACCCTGCAACCCCTCCTCGGCCAAAGCGAATACACCCCCGACACCACCCAACTCCCCAGCCAATTTAACCTTAGCCCCTATAAACTCGCCGTAGTTGACCTCACAGGCGACGGAATCCGCCTCATCTCCGCCGCCGAATCCCTCACCCAATACGACATAGATAACGACACCTACCCCGAACAAATGGGCTGGGTAGCCCCCACTGATGGCTTCCTTGTGCGAGATGTCAACAAAGACGGCTATATCACTGGACTCAACGAATTTTTCTCCCTAACCGCCCAAAACAACGTTACCCAACTCTCCAGTCTTGATAACAACGGCGATGGACTCATTAGTGCCAGTGATAGCCTCTTCAACGAACTACGAATCTGGACAGACACCAACCTCAACGGACAAGTTGAACTAGGCGAATTAGCCGCCCTTTATCGCTACGGAATTAATAACATTTCCGTCACTCCCCAAACCAAAGACTACACCGTTGCAGGCAATAAAATCACTGCATCCGCTTACTTTACCCGCCTCGGTTTTGATATTCGACCGACAGCCAAACTCCATGACGTACAATTTGCCTACGATCCCAATGGCGTAATACTAGAACAACTTGGTAACGGTATCGCCAAATTTAATTACGAAAATAAACCCGATATTATCTTTGCCGATGATTCCACTCAAAATATTAACCTAACCATCGATCCTAATGATACTTATTCTGCCACAGGTGGCACGGGTAATGACATCTTAACAGTTAAATCAGGTAGCACTAAAGGTGCAGTTCTCAGCGGTGGGGATGGTAACGATAAATTAGTCGGTTCTGGTGGCAATGATATCCTTACTGGAGGTGCAGGAAGTGATACCATTGATGGCGGTGCAGGAGATGATTTAATTACCATTGATAAAGACGACAATCTTAATAATATTAAAGGGGGAGCAGGATTTGATGTCTTAGTCATTGAAGGAGATGGAGATATTAACCTTATCCTTGATAATCTCGGTGTTGAGGTTGTCAATGGCAATAAAGGCAACAACAATCTTAAGGCAATTGGCTCTCAAAATGTCATCATCTCTGGCGATGCTGGCAATGATACTATTATAGGGGGTACAGGAAGCGATCGCTTAGAGGGAAATACTGGAAATGATGTAATTAATGGTGGTGAAGGAAGCGACATTATTGATGGGGGAGAAAACGATGATATTCTGACAGGAGTTAACCCCCAAAGCACAACCCCTGGGAAGGGAGAAATTGATAATATAACAGGAGGAACTGGACGGGATAAATTCATCCTTGGTGATAAAACTTGGATCGGTTATGATGATGGTAATACAACATCTGCGGGTAATAATGATTATGCCTTAATTACTGATTTTAACCCCACTGATGATATTATTCAGCTTAAGGGTTCAAGTATTGACTATTTATTGACTGTTTCTGGTTCTAAGACTAATCTCTACATCAACAAACCGGGAGCCGAACTAGATGAACTTATTGCAGTTATCAATAATCAAACAGCATTAAGTCTAACTGCTAGTTATTTTAGTTATGTTACTAATTCTAGCTTACCTACTATTAGCCTAGCTGTCTCTCCCGCAAGTGTTACCGAAGACGGGACAACAAATCTGGTTTATACCTTCACCCGTACTGGTGTAATGGTGTAACAACTAATGCTTTAACAGTCAATTACACCCTCGGAGGGACAGCTACCCTCAATACCGACTACACTCGTACAGGGACTACCAATACAGTCACCTTCGCTGCTAATTCATCCACTGCTACTATAACTGTTGACCCCACTGCTGATACCACAGTTGAACCTGATGAAACCGTCACCTTAACCCTCGCTGCGGGGACAGGTTATACAATTGGGACAACTACCGCAGTTACTGGAACAATTAATAATGATGACGTTTCCCAACTCTCGATTAACAATATCACCGTTGTCGAAGGTCAAGATAGTAATGCAATCCTTACCGTAACTGTCAACAATCCAAATCCACAACCAATTAGCGTCAACTATACCACCGCACCCATTAACGCTACCGCTAATGTAGATTACACTAGCAAAACTGGAACTCTCACCATTGCTGCTAATACTTCTACTGCTACTATTAGCATCCCCATCCTCAATGATAACCTTAATGAAGCAAACGAAACTTTTGCCATTAACCTCAGTAATCCCGTCAATGCAACTCTTACCAATAACAAGGGAATTGTCACCATCAGCGATACCTTAACCGCTAATGTCACCACTACCCTACCTGCTAATGTGGAAAATCTGACCTTAAACGGAACCGCAAATATTAACGGAACTGGTAACGCTGCTAATAACATCCTGACAGGTAATAGCGGTAATAATACTCTCAATGGTGGTGCGGGAATTGATACCCTAATCGGTGGTTTAGGGAATGATACTTATCAAGTTGATACTACTACCGATACGATTACGGAAAACGCTAACCAAGGTACAGATACCGTTCAATCTTCTGTAACTTATACCCTGGGAAATAACCTAGAAAACCTCACGTTAACAGGGACTACAAATATTAACGGAATCGGTAACACCTTAAATAATGTTATCACTGGTAATAGTGGTAACAATATCCTTAATGGTAGTGATGGGAATGATACCTTGATTGGTGGTACTGGTAATGATACCCTAACAGGGGGTGCGGGTAGCGATCAATTCACCTTCAACAACCGCAATGAAGGGATTGACACAATTACTGATTTTCTCTCCAGTCAGGGGGATAAAATTGCTCTCTCTGCTGCGGGTTTTGGCAGTGGTTTAGCCGCAGGAGTTGCGATTACAGCCGCTCAATTTGTGTTAGGAACAACTGCATTAAATGCCAGCAATCGCTTAATTTATAATACAATCACTGGAGGACTATTCTTTGATGGGGACGGGACAGGTACACTAGCAGCTATTCAAATTGCAACTCTTAGTTCTAAACCCACTCTTACCGCCTCTGATATACTTGTATTAGTTTAATCTTAATACAGCTTGTAGGGTGCGTGTTTGCGGTTAAAAAGGGCTGTAAGCGTTACATGGCAAGGATTTTAAGGTTTTATTCTTCTCAGCACTCTTAAGCATTAGGCTAAAATTGCTCGTCTGAAACCCTTACTCTGAGCCAATCAGCACTTTTTGAGAAGTTACATACTGATAACTGATCACTGATAACTGCTATTCATACAAAATCTCATCAAAACAAGCTTCTCCCACACTCGATAAAGTCCTAGCGGCAGCCTTATCGGTTTTCGACTTCTGCACGAGGGCGCGGAATTGCTGTAGATTGTAACGAGCTTGGAATTTTTTAATCGTGCAGTCGCATAGATCTTTTGCCACATCAGCAGCTAATCCCTCCCCGCGCGCTCTTTGTAAACATTCTTGACGATAACTGTCGAAAGTAGTGGCAGTATTAGAACTTTGGCTAAGGTAAACGGCATTATTAGCCTGTACTGGCAAGGATAAAGCTAATAAACCGATAAAAGTTAGTAAATATCTTTGATTTCCGATCATAATCGCTTTTTTAAGCCTAAAATCCCCCACTAGATTAGAGAACAGCTGCCTAAATTATAGATCGATCGCTTGACTCTTGGGTTCCACTCTTGGCAAACTGTCATCTGTTATGCTACGATAAATACTGATTGATCGGCGCCATCGCCAAGTGGTAAGGCAGAGGTCTGCAAAACCTTTACCCCCAGTTCGAATCTGGGTGGCGCCTTGGAAAATATCGGCATCTTTCTTTTATTGCCTTGTCTAAATGAAAATTTAACAAGGTTTTACTTGATAGGCTGCCACTAAATAGCGAAAAATATACTCAACTATCTCTAAATAATTCTCGGTAGTTTCTAGAGACTCACCCCACACCGTCACGCCATGGTAAGAAATCAGTAAAGCGGGAATTTCTGGGGGGAAAGTTGAGAATCTACTTTCTATTTCTGCGGCAATTTTCGGCACATCGAGATAGTTAGCAAAAACTGGCATAAATACTTGAGGATTTTCTACCCAAATACCTAAACCTTTCAACATTTCTAAGGGAGGTAACGATAACTTGTCCTCGCGAGCAAAACGGGAAACTAAATTCGCTTCCACCGAGTGGACATGATAACAAGCTTGCGCTTGGGGAAAGAGACAATAAATCACCTGATGAATGCTAGTTTCTGCGGAAGGACGATTATCCTGATGAGCTAATTCTCTGACTTTTCCCGTCAGATCCACGCGCACAAAATCCTCTTCTGTGAGTTTACCTTTACTTTTGCCACTGGCAGTAATCCAAAAACTATGATCATCAACTTTAGCGGATAAATTACCTGCCGTGCCAAGCATCCAACCCAGTTGATAAAATCTTCGGGCAGCTGCCACTAGAGATAGACGAGGATCGCTCATGGTTTTTAGAGATATGGTAGATAGGGACTGACTATTATAACAATCGGACGATCCACTCGCCAGCAGATTTGCTGAGGATGTCAGTCAAGATCATCTCGCTCAAAACTAAACCCAAGATAGAAGAGAGCGAGGAACCGGTGAGCAAAAAGGAAGATTTAATCGTGGCAATGTGTTAGGAATGTGTTAGGTTAAAGATAATTGCAGCTTTGATGAATCGAGGGTTGAGCCGTGAATAACAACTTTTTCCGTAGCTATTCTGTCAATGATTCTGGTTTGGGTTGTTTCTTATCTTTGATTTTAGTCGGATTGTTGTTAGGCTCGATCGGACTAGGTTGGTTAGTCAATGGGTTTTTAATTCTCGTGGCATTCCTAATAATTTCCCCCGTCATTGCTTGGGGGATTTTTCGCTGGTGGTTGCGACGCAATTTAGTTGAAGATAGCTGTCCCGTCTGTAGCTACGAATTTACGGGTTTTAATCGCACGGAATGCCAATGTCCTAACTGTGGTGAACCGTTAAAAGTGGCAGGGGGTAAGTTTATTATTCTCACCCCTCCCGGTACGATCGATGTACAAGCGATCGAAGTACCTACCGGACAGTTAGAAGATTAGGGTCAAACCATTACCATCTAGGCACGCGCACCAAGCTGAAAGCGGGGGATCTGAATTTTAACAATAACAGCAGTCCCAGCAGGTGAATTGACCAATGAACGAGAACTAAGCCCCAAATAATTGCAAAAATCAAACTACTAACGGCAAGAGCTTTAAAAATATCATTATCGGTCTTTTGATACCAGAGAAGACTAAGGAAGGAAAGCAGTAGGAGTAGAAGGAGAAAGAGTGGGGAGAACATGGGGATCACCATTGGGTGAGGGGACTGTTTTCACATCCATAGCCTATCATTTTCCCTTGACGGCTACGGGTAGCAGCGGCTACATTCCCCCCTATTTGTCATAAATCTTTAGAATCAAATTAAAAAGTTTACAAGCCAATCTTTTAGTATAAAGGTGGCGCGACAATCATCCTCATTGTAACGCAAAATAGCCGCCAATAAAGTCCGATCTCCTGTTTTTAACCACTGGTCATACCACCAAACGCATTGATCCCCGCTTACTCCTCGATCGCGCCATTGAAAGCCAATCCAGTTAGCGAGGGATTTTAAAGAATAACTTTCCACGGGAAAAGTTACCGAATTAACTACATGATAGTGCAGATCAAAACAGCGAGAAACTAACTGATTAATCAAAGAAGAAGGGGTTTTATAAAGATAACCTAATCGCTTAATTGTTTCCACTTCGTACTCAGAAAAATGAAAAATTGGTGCTTGATAATCCTGCATGACTAAGGTTAAAAATTCCTGCCAAATCCTGCCTTCATCTTCTGGCTTTTCTGCCAAAAAGGGATAAAACTGCTGGGTATTAACTCGATAATCAACGCGTAAAATCCCCAAAAGATAATCTAAATTCTGTTCTGGTTCCGCTTCGATGTCAAAATAAAATTCAATCTCGGACCTTGGTAGGGGGGACAAATAAGCAGTTTTGCCGTTGCTTTTGCGAAAGGCCCGATTTTCAATAATTGCTTGGGCCTGTAATTGTAACTGATTAGCCACCTCTACCCCCATCCCCTCCCCCATACGGGTAGGACAGGTAAGCGCCAGGGATTCCATGGTGGAAACCCCCAAAGACTGTAAAAATTGGTAACGACTGGGAGTTACCCCCGGGACTAAAGAAAGATGTTGACTCGCTTGGGCGATACCATAACAGTGACTATACCAATGACATAAACTGCAACGCTGACGCGAGATAAAAACTTCTGGTTCTTGGCGATTAATCACCATTTCGCCGAACTTTTTGATTATTTCCTCTAGTTTAGTTAACCAGAGATTCAATTCCACCCGATAGCGATTATGACGACGTAGGACAATTTCCGCGTAATTGGGAAAAACTCCCTGCATACTGGCTAATAAGTAGGCGTAAAAAGTAGCCAGCATCTTATATTCAGGCTTAGGACGGCGTCCGAGTTGAATATTGAGGGGATAATAAATCCAATCGCCAAATTTCGACTCTCCTGCCTGTTTAATTAATAAATGCGGGGAACCGGTTAAAGAGACGGGATAGCCAGATTGTAACAGGACTCCGTGATAAATACAGGATACCCCCTGACGCATCAAAGCTTCCGTTTCCCTAGCGGCGGCTAAAATATCGCTGGTGGGGGTAGTCAGGGAACAATAATCCGGATAGGAGTCTTGCAGGACTTTTTTAACGTGACTTTGACTCTCCTGGCGCAATTTAAGCAAAAAATCTCGCTCAGGGTCTTTTTCTTGGCTATTGCCGTAGAGATTTAAAAACGCACGGCGTTGACAACGTTGGTAGTCTAGAAGTAGATCATCGGTCAGTAGCATTATATACAAGGAGAAAAGTTAAGCTTTCCTGGACCAGTGAGTTGACACTCCCATCGCACTCATGCGAGGGATTCTTGGTTGATTGACTTAAGTTGTCTTGGCAGGAGTTCGGTGAGGCTCACTCGATCCGTGTTACTACCATCCAAGATAGAGCTTAAATCTCCCCAAGCGCTCGGTTCGACTACGCTCACCGAGCGCAAGTCGAACCGAGCGCAAGTCGAGGTGCCAGTTTCCAATATGCCCTATCGTAGCTTTTTTGAGTATATTTAATGCCGCCATCTTGTCTCTATCTTCCATATACCCACACAAACAAACATGAGTTCTGACTGATAGAGACTTTTTAATTAACCGACCACAATTAAGGCATTCTTGACTTGTATAGGCTGGATTAACTGCAATAGTTAATCGGCCGTACTTAATACCAAAATAAGTAGCTGGTTATAATTAAATTAAAAATGGATTTTAGGTTCGATCCCCCCTGCCCCCCTTGATAAGCTGTCCTTTAGTCACATCTTTCTTAACATTTCAAACCTTTGTAGCACAAGGCTTTCAAGACTGAGACAAACATAATAAAATTTTGTTGTTCATTGTTAGGATTCTTTAGGGTGTTTTTGAGACTTTTTCCATCTATGCCTAGCCAATTTATATCATCTCTTTGTCCATATTCTTGTAATGCCCATTCATTAAACATTTTTAACAAACTCTGCCATTTAACTCCCATCATTACCCTTCTAATTGTTGAATAGGATGGGACTCTTTCTGGAACTATGTTAAATTCTTGACTGAGCCTGTGCCGACCCTTCGACTTGGCTCAGGGCAAGTTATTTTTAGCAAACTCTCCTAGCTCTCTATAACCTGAGTATCCTAGCATTGTTCCCAGTATTATTACTACTAATACTATCCATAAAGGGTGTCTTTTTCTTTTATATTTCCGAAAGTCCTTGACTTGTTTTAGTTTTTCTATTAAGCTCAACATATATTTTAAAAGTTGGCGGTCACTTATCATTTTACCTGATAGTGATCGCTTTTACTTTTGATATTCTGATGGGAGAATGAATCAGCCCTACCTTAATCCCCCCTTCTATCCATTAGTCACATCTTTCTTAACATAAAATTTGACAAAAAGAGAAAAGTGTGCAAGATGGCTCAAGGAGGTTCTATGGGGGAACTAATTTGATGAGATAGTTTCCAAGTCTGGCTGATATCATGTAACCTTCGCAGTCCCAACCAAATAGTTTTAACACCTGGTTCACCGTCACCTTTTCTACCTAAAAACCCCCCAAGAGAAGCAATCATTCTGACCGCTTCCCTAAAGGAGGGCGGCTTTTCAGGTGGCGGACTCTTTTTATGAATAGTGGCACACAAAGATTGCCATTCATGTTCTTCCAAAAAACTTTCACAACTCTCCTCTCCGTGTAAGCGTGCTTGATAGGTTAACCAGAGTAATCTCCAAGCTACAATTGAATAGGTAGCTAAGGCCATCTCAATTCTACGACCCGTTTCTAATTGCAGTTTTTCTAATCCACAACCACTTTTTAAAACAAAATGATAGCGTTCTATCAACCAGCGATAACTATACCAGCGCACGCAGGTTATCGCTGATTCAAAGCTACTAATGTCTAGGCTAGTTAAGAGGAGCCAACTGATAGGATTAACTCCAGGACGCGGATTTTCTTCTTCAGCTAAAATTACCTGTAATTTGACCGGTTGACGAGGGTTCGCTTTCGAGTGATGCTTAGGTACTTGTATTTCAAAACTGGCAAATCTAACTGTTAGTTTAGCTAGTCTAGCCTCGTGATTAGGATTGCGTTTTACTTGCACATCTAGGCTACCACAGGCTTTAACTTCTCTGATGGATTGATGTAAATATTTAGGCTCTGGATGCCCTGACCTTTGCTTGTCTTCGAGATAGTTAACTTTTCGGTTATGAGTTCCTCGGATTAATAAATGAGAGTTAGGACTTCTTGATTGGGCAAATAAATCAAATATGTCTGCCTCACAATCTCCGATTGTTACTACTTGAATATCTTCGGGTATTTGTTGCTGTGTTTCTGATAAAGAATCTAACCATCTTTGACTTTCTTTTTCTTCGGTTTCTCTTTTTTTTCTTTGCTTGGCAATCCCTAAATTCTTTTCTTCTCTTGCCCAGACATATTGATTAATCAGTCCTAAAGGTATTCCTTGCGGTGACACTCCTAATGTGGTATGAACTTTGAGACCAAAGGATTTTTTATAATCTAGATAACCCATTCCTTTTTTGGCTTTTTGCGTCGTAAAGTCTAAACTTGTTGTGTCTTGCACTGCCAAAACTATTGGATGTTCTTTGATTCTTTCTACTGTACTTTTGGCTTGGGCGGCAATTATATCTGACGGGTGAAAATAGGGGGAATTCCAAAAGTCGTAGGTGGCACTCGCTGCGGCTAGATTTCCCGAAGCTTGTGGCACACTTGTACTAGGTTGGCTGGCCAAGTTTTCTACGATACTGATTAACCTTTTCTTTCTTCTGGTGTCCCCTAGGTCTGCATACTGTAATTCTTGGGCTGCCCATTTCTCCATTTTTTTGCTTACCTCCACCTTAATTCCTTCTTTCAAAACTATACCTATCAATCGTTTCCCCTTTTTTTAAGTTTCTTCTCTTTTTGTTAAGAAAGATCCGACTAATGGATAGCCTTATCAAGGGGGGCATCTGATAATTTTTAACGCCTACCTACTTATACTAAATCCGTTGAGTAACGCACAGAAAACGGGTTTCTCCGAGAAACCCGTTTTCTACTCATGCACTCATGCAAAAAGAAGCGCATCGTGGTCAGTGAGTTGCTCGAACTGCCTGCGCTCAAAATTTAATTTTCTGGCTCCTCCGAACTTGTCATGTAAAATTAAATAAAAAACAGACAATTATTGCTGACCAATAAAACAATAATTTATCTTTAAAAGCTCACTATGCTTGCAATACAGCAATTTATTGGTTAAAATATAAACAGCCAAGACCA